>CAMNLN010000112.1 GCA_946543025.1 uncultured Verrucomicrobiota bacterium | reverse complement strand
GACGCACGTGACCGGCACGCCGTTCACGAGCAGCACGGTGTTCGACCCGTGCCCGGGATTGAAGAAATGCGTGTACGTCTTGAACGGCGCGATGCCGCTGTCCGCGTCGCCGGAGATGTTCACGCGGCGCGGCCATTCGGGCGCGGCGAACGTACCGTCCGCCTGCAGCGCCCCCCACGGGTCGCTGTCGCCCAAGCCGAGGCAGAGCGCGCCCGCGCCGGAAAGCCCGTTGACCTGCGCGGACCCCTGCAGCTCCACGGCCGCGCCGCTCGCCACCGTCACGCCCGCCGTCACCGTGGCGCCGGACTCCAGCACAAGACGTCCCGCATTCACCGCAAGGGGGGCGGTCAAGGCGATCTCGCCGCCGAGCACCTGCGTGCCCACGCCGTCGAGCGAAAGCGAGGCCGTTCCGGAGATGCCGCCCGTCAGGCGCGCCGTCTCCCCCGTCGCCGGCACGAGCGAGACCGCCTCCGCGATGTCGCCCGCGTCGCCCAGCAACTCGTTGGAGAAGCCATAGAAATGGCACTTATCGGCGGAAACATGGCTGATTACCCGCACCGTCACCGTGCCGCTCGCATCTGCGACGTAGCGGCAGCCGACGGCGGTGTTGGAGGTACGCTGCTTGCCGTTCTCGTCCAGGTCGGGATCCCAGTCCGCCTGGCCAAGTTCCTGGCCGTTGCGCGAGAAGATGAACGTGACGGGACGGGTTTTCGTCCCGAAACTCCGGAAGTAGAGGCGGAAATCGTAGAGCCTGCCCGCCGTGAGACCGGACAGGTTGACGCTGAAGTCCATGCTGCCGTAGGTAAAGCGGTAGACAAGCCGCTCGAAGCCCGTCGCGGTGGTGTCGCCGTCTTTGCCCCAGGTGGAACCCGGTTTCGTTCCGCCCCACGACCACGTGCCGGCGTTGTTGACGGTCACACCATTGATGACCGGGGACTGGCTTCCCGTCGGGAAGTTCACGAGGTGCGTGTACGTCTTGTTCGTGGAGAAGCCGCTGTCCGCGTCGCCGTCGATGCGCGGGACCGTGTAGACGTGCCCGAACGCGGCCTTGCCGTCGCCAGAGAGGTTGCGGATCGTGCCGCCGAACAGGCGCACCGTGCCGCCGTCCGTCGCGCGGACCGTGCCGAACGTGTCGCCGCCGTAGAGGAACAGCTCGCCCCCGTTCACGGCCACGTCGCCGCTCACGTACCGGGCGGCCATCACGCCGCCGCCGGTCTTCTGCACGAGGCCGCCGTTCGCCGCCGCAAACGTGCCCGCGAAGCCGGAGTCGAAACCGGAATCCACGCCCGTCCCCACTGTCGTCACCGTTCCCGCGTCCGCCGCCACGGTGCCCTTCCCGACCGCCTTCGCCGCGCCGGCATCCGGCGTCAGCCACGCGCCCGGCAGCAGCTTGTAGGCGCTCTCGCTCGGCTGTTTCACGTAGAGGTCGGCGTAGGCGTTGTCCGTGATTTCAAACAGCCCGAAGTAGAAGGTGTGGATGCCGGCCGCGAGGTAACAGCCGCCGTAGACCGCCTTGCCGACACGCGTCGAGGACAGCACCTTGCAGTCGTCGATCATGAGGATGACCTCATCGTCGGCCACGACGTAGAAGCCGTAGAGACCCGTCTCGGGGACGATCAGGTGGGCCGTGTAGACCGCCGCCCAGCGGTCCAGCGACTTGAAGCCCGAGGCGAACGGGTTTTCCTTCGTGTCGCCGATGGAGAACACCGTGGCGAGCGGCTGGTGGAACTGTCCGCGGAACGTCATCCGGGCCAGCATCGCCTCGTAGTCCTGCCGCGAATAGACCTGGCCGACGAACGAGTCCTGGTTGGCGGCCGTGTAGTACCCGTAGTAGCGGCCCGTCAGGCCGTGGTTGAAGCCGGAGGACGCGAGCGTGGCACCCTCCGCCAGCCAGGTCTCGCCCGGCAGGAGCGCCGAGCCCACCGCGAGCGTACCCGCGTTGACGAACGTGCCGCCCGCATGGGTGAACGACGGGCCGTTCAGCGTGAGTTCCGTATCCCCGTCCTTGACCAGCGCACCCGTGCCGCTGACCTTGCCGCCGAAAGTGGAGGCAGCGCCGCCGAGCGTGAGCGTGTCGTTCACGACGATCTCCGCCGTCGCGTCCGCGCCCGCGAGCCTGTCGATGACGACGGGCGTCTCCGTCGCCAGCTTGCCGTTCGTGCCAAGCGTTGCCGTGCCGGCAATGTCCACGCCGCTCTCGACCGTGAGCGTCGCGCCCGTCACCGTGACGTTGCCGTCCAGCGTCATGCCCTCGGCGAGCGCCGCCTGCCCGCGCACGACCGCCAGGTCGCCCGTCACGTCTCCCGCGAAGCGTACGCGGCCCTCGTCCGTGCTCTGCACGGAAATCGGCGTCGCGGCGAGGTTCGTCACGGCGGATTGGATCACGTGGTCGCCGGCCGATGCGAGGATGAACGGCGCGTCGCCGCCAAAGCGCAGGGATTCTCCCGCGACAGCGTAGCCGTTCGCGTTGTAAAGCGTCAAGGCGTTCACCGTGACGGGATCGGCGAGCGTCACCGTGGCGGCGGCCTGCGGGGCGGGTCCGAGGACGGCCTGCGCCGTCGCGCCGTCTGGCGCCGCCGGGTGGTCCCAGTTGGACGCTTCGCCCCACGTGCCACCCGCCGGGGCGGTCCACGTATAGACGGGATTGTCGGCCGCCGTCGTGACGGTGAGCGTGATCGCGCCGTGGCCGTCGTCCGCAAGCGTGTACGAATAGCCCGCCACCTTGCAGGCATCGGCGACCGCGAGCGAAGAGACGTCGCCCGTCAACGTGCCGTAGCGGAGAATCGTATAGGTGCCGGGCTGCGCGAACGGCCGCGCGTTCACGTCGTCCCAGAGCGTGATTTCCGTCGCGCCGAGGACGAGGTTCGTGGCGGACACGCTGTCGTTGCCCGCCGCGTCGAAGCTGACCTGCCAGCCGCCGGAGAGCGCGAGCGCGCCGATGGTGACGGGGAGCGAACGGCGGAAGCCGACTTCGAACATCCGGTCGGAGACGAGCGTCAGCCCGGCGGGATAGTTCGTCGCGTTCAGGATCGCGCGGACGTTGCCCGAGCGCGTGATCGTGGCGGCGGAGACGCCGTCCAGCTCCACGCCCGTCAGCATCACGTCCACGTCCTCCACGTCGCCGTCCGGGCCGCCGAGCGTGAAGTCGGTGCGCCGGAGGATGATCGTGCCCATGTGGTAGACGCCGTTGCTGACCGAGCTGAAGACGACGTGTTCCGGGTAGGGGGTGGCGATGTAGGTGCGCGTGGAGCAGGTGTGGGCGTTGCGGGCGCCCACGCCCACCGTCGCGCCGACCGGCGTCAGCGCGTCGCCCAGCAGGAGGGGCGTCGCCGTGTCGTTGCCCAGCGTACCCTCGCGGTTGCTCGGGAACACGGTGCCCGTGTAGATGTTGGCCAGGCCGCAGTTGGGGTTGAAGTCGTCCGCCCCGAACCGGATCGTACCCTCCCGCACGGTGATGCCGCCGCGCAGCCCGCCCAGCGCGCCTTCGTAATTGTCGGTAATCGAACTCGGCTTGTTCGGGGCCTCGGTAACGGAGAAGGTGCCGGGGCCCGTCTTGAGCAGGCGCGTGTTCGCCCGCGGCAGACGCCACGCGCACTGCTGGATGAACTTGAACTCGAGCGTGTCGCCTTCGCCCACGTCCACCCGCACCTGCGGCCCGTAGCAGTTGATGGCGTTGCTAGACGTCAGTTTGCGACCGACCCCGGTGCGCAGGACGATGGTCGGCACGCCCGCGCCGAACGCATCCACGAACTGGCTCGTCGACGAATCCGCGGAAATTTTGAAGCGGACGGTTGGCGCCGTGTTTGTCATCGACTTCAGGATGTAGTTCATCGCATTCAGCGAATTCCGCATCTCCACCGTTCCGTCCAGGACGTGGAGCCGCCCGACGTTCGAGACGTTCCCCGCGACCGTGAGCGTGCCGCGTCCGTACTTCTCGAGGGCCGCCCCCTCGGCGAGCGCCTGGCTGACGGCGCCGGAGAGCGTGAGGTCGCCCTCCACGTCCACGACGAGGTTGGAGTTGACGGCGAGCGGCGCGGAGAAGTCCAGCGCGCCGGGCGTGTCGAGAGTGAGGTAGCCGTGGAACGCGCCGTCGCGGCGGCTGGCGAGCGCGTTGCCGGAAAGCGTCGCCGCGTCTCCGGACGCGACGCCGCCGAAGCTGAGGCTGTTGAAGAGGAACGTGCCCGCGAGGTCGTTCGCGCTCGCGAGGCCGTCCAGCAGCGGGAAGAACAGCGACGCGGTCGCGCTGCCGCCGGCGGACGGCGCCGCGCCGTCCGTCCACAGCGTGGCGTCGGACCAGTTGCCGGAGACGGCATTGGCCGTCAAGGCGGCGGATTGCGGCAGCGTGCCTGCCGTCGGCGGCGCGAGGCGGATGTCGTCCACGAACGTGGCCCTGTCCGCCTCCCAGCCCTCGCCCGCGAACCGCACGACGTGCGTGCCCGCCGGAAGCCAGATGGGGCCGGACGAGAATCGCGCCCCGAACTGCTGAACCATGTTCACGAACAGCGCCGCCGTCATCACGTCGTCGACGAACAGGCCGATGCGGTGGTCGGGGTAGTTGTTCCCGCGCTTGTAGCAGGTGAAGGAAAGGTCGTACCATCCCTCCGCTGGAACGGTCACCTCCTGCATGATCGACCCGAAGCGCTGGATGATACAGAGCTGGGAGCCGTCCGGGATGCCCGTGCCGACGATCGTTGCGCACCAGGTCTTCACGCCCGCGCTGTTGGCCAGCACGACCTGTCCGCTCACCTTCCAAGGCGCGACGGCCGTGCCCGCGATGTCCTGGATGGAACCGTCGCCGGCCCCCGTGCCGTTCATGTAGGGATAGCCGTTGGCGGCCGTCACCGCCGAGTCCTCGAACGAACCGTTCGCGAGCAGGCTCGCCGCCGCCGCGCCCTCGCCCAGCGCCGCCACCGTGCCGCCCGCCGCCGTCGCGCGGAGGTTCGCGCTCCGCGAGCCGGCGAGGAGGAGCGTACCCTCGGCCGCCACAGCCGAGCCCTTCGCGAACGACACGGCCACCGCGCCCGGACCACGCTTCGTGAACGTGGCGTCGCCCACCAGTTTCACGACGATGGAGTTGGTCGTGCCCGCGACGGACGCGATCAGGTCGCCGGGAAGGACGATGCGCCCGGCGCCGACGAGCGTCGCGCCGTTGCCCGTGAACGTGATCGAGGCGGGGCGCACCGAGTCGCGCACCTCCACGAACGCGCCGGCGGGAAACACGGCGTCCGCGCCGTCCCGCCACGCGACGGTGCCGTTTCCGGCGTCCAGCCAGTTCGCGTCGGTCCACCGCGCGCCGCGCGCGCCGTTCCACGTGAGCGTCTCGGCCTGGGCCGACAACGCCATGCCACCGGCGATTCCCATCGCCGCCATGCGAACAAGCAATCTCCTCGCCATTTTCGTCATTCCTTTCTCCTCTTCGGCGCGCACCGCGTACGCGCGCACAGACAAAAGCCACCTGAACGACAGGCAGTGACAACATATCATAATCCGGAATTTTCCGCAAGCGGCGGAAGGCGCATCGCGCGGGGGGGGGCAATCCTCCCGTCACGGCACAAGGAACTTGGCCGTAAGGGCGGCGGCCTTGGCCTTGACCTCGGCCTGGACAGCCGTATTCGTGATGTCGTCCAGAATGTCGGCGATCCATCCGCCGATGAGGGCCGCCTCGGCCTCTTTCATGCCGCGCGTCGTGATGGACGCGGTGCCCACGCGGATGCCCGAGCACTTGAAGGGGCTTTCGGTGTCGTACGGGATCGTGTTCTTGTTGACGACGATGCCGGCCGCGTCGAGCGCCGCCGCCGCGTCCTTGCCCGTGATGCCCTTTGTGCTCTTCACGTCAACGAGGAAGAGATGGTTGTCCGTGCCGCCGGAGACGATCCGCCACCCACGATCCTGGACGGCCTTGCACATCGCCTTGCAGTTCTTCACCACCTGCGCGGCGTAATCCCTCATCTCGGGCTGCATCCATTCGCGGAAGCAGACGGCCTTCGCCGCGACGATGTTCTCGAGCGGTCCGCCCTGCATGCCGGGAAACACGGCGGAATCGATCGCCTTGGCCCACTTCTCCTTGCAGAGGACGAGGCCGCCGCGCGGGCCGCGGAGCGTCTTGTGCGTGGTGGAGGTGACGAAGTCGGCGTAGGGGACGGGAGACTCGTGCGCGCCGCCTGCCACAAGACCGGCGATGTGCGCCATGTCCACCATCATGATGCAGCCCGCCTTGTCGCAGATCTCGCGGATGCGCTTGAAGTCGAGCGCGCGCGGATAGGCGCTCGCGCCGGTGAGAAGGATCTTCGGCCTCACCTCGAGCGCCTGCTTTTCGAGCGCGTCGTAGTCGATGCGTTCGGTCTGGCGGTCCACGGTGTACGGCACGATGTTGTAAAGCTTGCCGGAGAAGTTGACAGGCGAGCCGTGCGAGAGATGGCCGCCCTGGTCGAGCGAGAGGGAGAGGATCGTGTCGCCGGGCTTGATGGTGGCGAAGTAGACGGCCATGTTGGCGGAGGAGCCGCAGTGCGGCTGCACGTTCGCGTGGTCGGCGCCGAACAACTTGCAGGCGCGCGTACGCGCCAGCTCCTCGGCGGCGTCCACCGGCAGGCAGCCCGAATACCACCGCTTGCCCGGATACCCTTCCGCGTACTTGTTCATCAGCACGCTGCCGGCGGCGAGACGCACGGCGCGGGAAGACGTGTTCTCGGAGGCGATGAGGTTGATCTCCGTGTCCTCCTGCGTCACCTGCGCCTTGATGGCGGCGTAGACCTCGGGGTCGTCCTTCGCGAGGCCGGAGAAGTCGCTCAGGCGGCGGGCGCGCTCCAGCTTCGCGCGGCGACGCGCGTGGCGCTCCGCGTCGTCGACGGGCGTCCCGACGAATGCCTTCAGGATGGCGGCGGCCGTCGCCGCGTCCGTCCGCTTCTGGCCGAGGCAGAGGACATTCGCGCCGTTGTGGGCGCGAGCGATGCGCGCGTCCTCCTCGTCGCGGCAGAGCGCCGCGCGCACGTTCTGGAAGCGGTTCGACGCCATCGACATGCCCATTCCCGTCGTGCAGACGAGGACGCCAAAGTCGGCCTCGCCTCCGGCCACGGCCTCCGCCACCGCGTCCGCGAAGTCGGGATAGTCGCAGCTCTCCGCACTGCCCGTGCCAACGTCCGTGAACGTCGCTTCGGGACACGAGGCGATGATGGACTGCTTCAGTTCAAATCCGCCGTGGTCGGCGCCGATCGCGATCTTCATGCTCAATCTTCTTTCTGGTTGAATGGAAAGAAAATTATAGCAAAACCCCGTTGCGGGTGCAAACGGCTTCCGCGCTCGTCGCGGGGAAGTTTTCACCTCCTCAGAGCAAATCTAAAGCTCAACCGGCGCAGAAAAGATCGGGCGGCCCTTGTTTCCGTAACACTCCGTAGGGCGTACGGCGAAGCGGATTTTCGTCCCCTTCTTCGGCAGCTCGGAGGCGGCGAACACGCATGTGCCTTTTGTCGCCTCGCGCGTGGGCGGCAGGTGGAAGCTTTCGGAGAGGACGCGCTTGGACGCGACGGGGTAGTCGACGTCCTCGTGGGAGGCGAACGCCCGCACCTCATAGTCGTACACGCGCGAAGTCGACGAAGGCTTCGCCGCCGGGAAATGCACCGTCACCTGATCCGTCGCCGCGCCGCGCCTGTCCTTGCCCATGCCGCGCGTCACCGTCACGGCCGCGCCGGACGCGAACTCGGGGGCGACCATCTTCGCCCCGCGCACGTCGAACGCGAACTCCCTCGGTCCGGCCAGCGGAACATGCCAGTCCGGCCCCACCTTCTCGCCGCCGAGGAACTCGCGCCGCTCGATCACGAGCCGGTCGTCGTAGACATCTACGAGCATGCCCTGCTTTCCGAGGTGTTCGGGCAGGAGCGGCATCTGCATGAGGACATTGTCGTGGTCCTCGCCGTTTTCGCGCCAGTACTGCGCGAAGATATAAGAGAGCGACGAGGTGCCGATGGACGTGAACGCCCCCTGCCACACGCACCGCTCGTCCGTGAGCGAATAGTGCGAGTGGCCGGAGAACGCCACGGCGTTCGGGTAGGCGGACAACGCGCGCGTCGCGACGCCCTTGTCGTGCCCCCACGCCCACGGGCCTTGCACCGTGTCGCCGGGGTGCGGGTGCTGCGCGTAGAAGAACGGCTTCCCGCCCTTCAGCTCCAGCTTGGCTTCGTTCGCCTTCAGAAACGATTCCAGCTCTTTCTCGTAGCCCCAGTGCGAGCCGATGAAGGTGTAGCCTTTCACGCGCTTCGCGTACACGCCCGACCACGGCTCCTTGAAGAGGCGTTCCCACACGGCCTTGCGGTCCGTGACGATGCGGTGCGCCGCGCGCGTCGCCTCGTCGGGATACTTCGCCGCGAGCGTCTTGGGCGTGTCGCCGTAACCGTGCCCCTGCACGTCATGGTTGCCGTAGACGAACAGCTTCTCGATCGGCTGCCCGTCTGGACGGCGGTTCTCTGGGAACACCTTGAACCAAGCCTTCGCCACAAGCTCCAGCTGGTCCACGAGCCCGCGGTCGGCCATGTCGCCCGCGATGATCACGCCGTCGGCCTTGCGGTCGCGGAAGAACTCGAGCGCGCGCTCGAACACCGGCACCTGCTTTTCGTCGAAGATGTGGATGTCGCTCAAGACGCCGAGCCGCAGATGCACCTCGCCGCCGGGCGCCGCGCCCAGAAACCGCGCGCCGCTCGCCGCCGCGCCCGCCAGAAAAAACCTTCTCGACACGTCAAACATGACTTTGCATTCCCAAAGGACAATCGGCGAACGGCGCTAGCGGATGATGATGGTGCCGCCCAGCTTGTCGACGCGCAGGACGAGGTTGTCGCCCGACCGTTTCAAGCGCGCATCGAAGCCCTTCGGGAACGTGATTCCCGCAGGGTCGAGCGTAAGCCGCCTCACGTCGGCGGCGGGCGCGAGCTTGCCCAGCTGCACGACCGTGACGGCAGAATAGGTGCCTCCCGCCGTGCGCACGACGGCGGCGCCCTCCGCCGGCGTCGAGACGATGCCGGCCTGCGCGCCGGTTCCCAGCACGAGCGTCGCGCCGTCCGCCAGCGCCATCGCGTTGGTGGCGACCACGTTCGCGCCGATCTGAAGCGTGGCGTCGCTGCCGACCGAAATCGCGGCCGGGCCGCCGACGGCGTCGTACGTCGCCGTGCCTGTCCCGGCGACGGCGAGCGTGCCGGCGCCGCCGACCAGATTGATGTTTGTCACGGTGTGGCCGCCGGGCTCGACGGTCAGGGTCGCGCCGGCCTCCACGGTCACGACCCGGTCGTAATGGTTCGTGCCCTTGTAGAAGCCCATGTCCGCCGTCGCCGCGATCGTCGCCGGCGCGTTGTCCTTCACGAGGAAATACGCGCCGTCCGGGCTGCGCACGCCGCGCGCGCCGATCTCATAGCGCGACACGTAGAGGATGGTCGCGCCGGCGGCGGTCTTGACTAGCCCGGCCGCGCGCAGGATTCCCGCGTCCGCACTGCTCCACCCGATGTGGTTGGTTCCTCTGTCCAACGCCCAGCTCGCGACGATCGTGAAGTCGTTCGCCACCTCGAGCGTGCCGTTGACGAGGATGAAGCCGCGGTCCCATCCGATCTCAAACGAATTGAAGCGCGCCGTCGCACCGTCCTGGACATCGAGGATGCGGTTCCAGCCCGTCTGTCCGCCGGTATACGACGTGCCCGTCAGCGTGCTACCGGGCGTGACGACGAGCGGCCAGTTGCGATCCGCCTGCCTTGGATACTTCCAGCCGCTCGTGAACGCGACGTTACCGGTAAACGTGCGGTTGTGGACACTCGCGAACGTGTCGTCGCCGGGCGTCGTGGCCGTCGCCCCGCCGGCGAAGTCCAGCACGCCTTCCAGGCTCACGTTGTACGCCTCGGTGAATTCCACCCGGCATTCGAACCGGTTCGCGGCCGCGCCTGCGGCCGTCACGCTGTAGAGC
>CAMNLN010000111.1 GCA_946543025.1 uncultured Verrucomicrobiota bacterium | reverse complement strand
CCGCTCTTCACGACGAGGGGCGAATTCACGACGCACGTCCTCATGGCGCCGAGCCCGCCTTCGGCGACGACGAACGTCCCCGCGCCGGTGACCGTCGTGGCCGCGAGGTACACGTGGTTGGGGCCTTTCTTCGTGAGCGTGTAGCTGCCGAGGTTCAGCGTGTTGGTGCCGTAGCTGGGATTGACGAATCCGAAGTCGCCCGTGCCGCCGATCGAGGCATGGCCCGTCAGCGTCATGCCCACCGCCGTAATCGGGAAGACGAAGTAGTAGTCCTGCCCCGCGCCCGTGTTCTGGATTGCGCCGTTGCCGTCCCAGCCGTCGCCCGCGAAGGAGATCGAGCCGGCCGTGCTCCCGCCGCTGATGCCGTTGGCGTCGATCGTCGCCCCGGCGGAGATCGTCACGGGGTTCACCTTTTCCTTTCCAAGCGCCCTGTTGTGGATCATCCTGATGCAACCTTCCGTCGCGAAGATGCCGTTGGTGAGGTTGCCGTTGTTGGAGTTGCCGAGGCAGAGAACGCCCTTGCCCTTCTTCGTGATGGACACGACCAGCTGATTCGGAGACGACACGCCGAGCGCGGACTTGTTCGTGGACACCACGCCCTCCGGCACGTCGTGGACGTAGCGCTCGACGTAGAACCAGTTGCCGCCGGTCATGTGGCCCTTCGTAGTAATGGAACGCGCGTGAAGGTAGCCGTTGTTGGAGTTGTAGATCGACGTTCCCACCTCGCCGACGATGTCCGTCTTGTCCGCATAGATCTGGTACTTCGAGCCGCTGCCGTAGAAGTAGAGCGTGCCGCGCACGAGGTGGATCGTGCCCTCGCCGATCATCCCGTGGCAGATGTGGAAATACGTGCTCTGCGCCGCCATGTCGACCGTCAGCGTGAATTTGTTGAGGTTAAGATATGTCAATCCGTACGACTTGCCGAGGATGCCGAACTGGTTGCCGGACACGGTGGAGTCCGCGTAGAGGTTGACCTCGCTCACCATGGCCAGGCTGTTCGCGATGGCGCCTCCCGAATTGTGGAGCCGGCCTCCGTACAGGTTGAACGGATAGTTGACGAAATTGGAGTAGGCCTTGAAATCGAAGACGCCGCCCGCGTCGACGCGGATCTCGCTGTAGGAAGCGCCGCAGGGATTGTTGCTGCCCGTCATCGCTTGGATCAGCGTGCCTTCGACGACCTCCGTGCCGCCGCTGTACGTCTGACCGGAAAGTCCAAGAACGAGTCCGCCCGGCCCTTCCTTGAACACGCGCAGGTTGCCCGCGAGGCGCGTCTTGCTGAGCGTGTTCGTGGTCCCGGCGGGGATCACGAAGCGCAGCTCGCCGCCGTTGGAGGAGGTGACGGTTCCGGACGCCGCCGTGGCGCCGTCGAGCCCCGCGACCTTCAGCACGTGGCCGTTCAGGTCGATCGTCACGCCGTTGGCGACGGTCACGACGTCGGCGCTCCAGTCCGTATCCCGCGTAAGCGTCAGGTTCTCCGAGACGGTCCGTGCGCCAGCCGCTGACAAAACCATCCCGCCGGCGATTCCCATCGCCGCCAGATTCGCGAACATTCTCCTCATTTTGCGCTCCTTCTTTTCAGCGCGCACCGCGTTCGCGGCACACAGACCTCACCAGATTACAACCGCACTTGGCGATAACATATCACACTCTAGCCATTTTCGCAACCTCGACGTGTTCCGTCACCTCGGCGCGCCAATCGTTAGAATCCTAATCCTATTAGATGCCGGAGCGCGAACCTCTACATTGTGAAAAACAGGCACCAACGCGCGTCGCGAACATCGGGCCATTTGAAAAAAAACGGCCGAAACTCGCGGGGAAATCACACGGATGAGCCCTGGCGATTCTTCTGGCGGAGGCGGTCCGCGAGGCCGTCGGCCCAGTTGAAGATTCCGGCGAGCAACGCGCCCGAAATGGAGTGCCACACGCACGAAACGGCAGACGCGATCGCCGCCTCCGGCATCGTCGGAAAATGCTTGCCCGCCAGCACCGTGGCCAGCCCCGCGTTCTGCATCCCCACCTCGATCGCGATCGTGCGCAGCTTCGGCCGCGTGAAGCGCGCCAACATTCCGCTCGCGTACCCCAGCACGTAACCGAGCGCGTTGTGGCAGAACACCGCCACGAAGATGAGGACGCCCGACTGCGCAAACTTCTGCCCGTGCGCGGAGACCACTCCGCCCACGATACACGCGAGTCCGAGCACCGCCACGCCCGGAAGCAGCTTCTTCACCTCGCCAAACCCCTGTCGCCGACCGAACGCCGCGTTCAGCCCGAACCCCAGCGCCACCGGCAAGATCGTCACGAAGAGGATGGACGTGAACATCCCCGCCGCGTCCACGTCCACGCTCTCCCGCGCGAGCCACAGCATCAGGAGCGGCGTCATGACGGGCGCCGCGAGCGTCGAAAGCGTCGTCATGCCCACGGAGAACGCCACGTCGCCCTTGCAGAGGAAGCTCATGATGTTCGACGAAACGCCGCCCGGGCAACATCCCACGAGGATCAGCCCCACGCCTACCGCCTTGGGGAGCCCCAACCCGTGCACGAGACCGTACGCGATGAGCGGCATGAGCGTGAACTGCGCGACCGATCCGACAACGATGTCGAACGGGCGCGACGCGAGGATGCGAAAATCCTCGCCCGTGAGCGTCAGCCCCATCGTGAGCATGATCAGCCCCAGCAGGGACGTCTGGGCGTTCCCGCGCACCCAGCCGAACGTCCCCGGCAGAAAATAGGAAACGACGGCGGCCAGCGCCACCACCGCCGGCGTCCATCTGGCCAGAAAGGCCGCGAACCTTTGCATGAAATTCATATCGCCTCTATTATAGCATACGGGCGACGTGACGGACGATCCGCCGATCGCAAATAGCGATTGCGGGACGACGGGACGACATGGTAGAATGGCGGCGTATGCAACCCGTCTTCTCCACATGCGGCGCGGTCCTTGGCCTGACCGTCGCCATCGTTCTCGTGCTGCGGCGCATGCAGCCGGCCTACGCGCTCATGGCCGGCGCGCTCCTGGGCGGCCTCGCGGGCGGCGGCGGACTGGCCGCCACGATGGCGCATGCCGTCTCGGGCGCGCAGGGCATGATGCCCGCCGTGCTGCGCATCCTCGCCTCGGGAGTCCTCGCGGGCGCGCTCATCAGGACGGGCAGCGCGGAACGCCTTGCGGGTGCGATCGTCAACGCCCTCGGACGGCGCTTCGCCGTCGCCGCCGTCGCCCTCGCCACGCTCGTCGTCTGCGCCGTGGGCGTTTTCGTGGACATCAGCGTCATCACCGTCGCCCCCATCGCGCTCGCTGTCGCGCGACGCGCCAACCTTTCCGTTCCCGGCATCCTCCTCGCGATGATCGGCGGCGGCAAGGCCGGAAACGTCATCTCTCCCAACCCCAACACCATCGCGACGGCCGAGGCGTTCAAAGTGGACCTCACCGCCCTCATGGCCGCCAACCTCCTGCCCGCCCTCGTCGCGTTCGCCGCCACGGTTGCGATCGCCGGATGGCTCTCCAAGCGCGGCCCGCTTCCCGCCGACGAACATATCGGCGAGCGGGACGCGCCGCTGCCGCCCCTCTGGGCCGCCCTGGCGGGCCCTGTCACGGTCATCATCCTCCTCGCCCTCCGTCCGCTCGCCGGCGTGACGATCGACCCGTTTCTTGCCCTGCCGCTCGGCGGCGTCGCCGCCATCCTTGCGACGGGACATGTCCGCCAAGGCTTCGCGTTCGCGGAGTACGGACTCTCGAAAGTGACGGGCGTCGCCATCCTGCTCGTCGGCACCGGCACCGTGGCGGGCATCGTAAAGGCGTCCGCCCTGCAAGGCGACGTGGTCTCCCTCCTGAACGCCCTCCACCTGCCCGCCTTCGTGCTCGCGCCCGTCTCGGGCGTGCTGATGGCGGGGGCGACGGCCTCGACCACGGCCGGCGCCACCATCGCGGCCCAGACGTTCTCGCCCGCCCTCGCCGACGCCGGCGTCGCGGCGCTTGGCGGTGCCGCGATGATCCATGCCGGCGCCACGGTGATCGACTCCCTTCCGCACGGCTCCTTCTTCCACGCGACCGGCGGCGCGGTGTTCATGGACATCCGCGCGCGCCTGCGCCTCGTCCCCTTCGAGGCCGCCATCGGCCTCGTCACCACCCTCGCCTCCGTCGCCGTCTATCTCGTCCGCTGAACGGACTCGCCGCCATGCCGCCGACCGCGAGCGTGGCGTTGAAGATGCGCAGGTCGTTGATGGCGGTCGTACTATTCGGACACATTATCGCAAGCGAAATACCGCGACATTCGATTGTCGGGGAATCACGTTTTTGCTAAACTGCGCGCGTTTCGCGAGCAAAAGAACGGGCAGCATGAACACGAGGAAAAGAACGTCCATCGTCGTGGCGGTCGCAGCCGCATTCGCGGCATGTGCCGCGCCGGACCCGGAAGAGGTGTTCCGCGATCCGCCGCAGGACGCCAAGACCGGCGTGTGGTGGCACTGGATGGGGTGCAACGTCACAAAGGAGGGGATCGTCAAGGACCTCGACTGGTTCAAGGAGACCGGTATCGGCGCGGCGACGATCTTCGGCATGGCGGACGTCTGCTCGCCGTGGGCGACGAAGATCCGGAACAGCCCCACGGACGGACTGCTCGCGTTCACGCCCGAATGGTGGGCGTTCGTACGCTTCGCCTGCGAGGAGGCAAAGAAGCGCGGCATCGAGCTCGGGCTCCACAACTGCCCTGGCTATACCTCGACGGGCGGCCCTTGGATCCCGCCGCGCCTTTCAATGCGCGAGCTCGTGTTCAACGTCACGAACGCCGAAGAGCAGATTTCGCTGGCCGCCCACGCCGCGTTCCCGGTCCAGAACGCCGAGACGGGTGAGTTCAAGAAGCCGGACGTCCCGTGCCGCCGCACGGACCTTCAGGAGATCGCCGTCGTAGAGGGCGTGCGCGTGCAGCACATCCCGATGGGCTCGTTCACGCAGCCCAACCAGTGGGAGGTGTTCGGACTCGAGTGCGACAAGATGAACCCGGAGGCCGTCGCGTTCCACCTCGACCATGTCCTCGGCGACCTGAAGAAACACGTCGGCGACCAGGTGGGGCAGGGCCTCAAGTTTATTCTCCTCGATAGCTACGAGGCCGGCCGGCCCACGTGGACCCCCAACATGCGCGCCGAGTTCACGGCGCGGCGCGGGTACGACCCTTTGCCGTACCTGCCGATCCTCGGCGGCTTCAAGGTGTCCGCCGCGAAGGACAAGGAAGCGGAGAAGAAGTTCCGCGCCGACTACGACCGCACGGTGAAGGACCTCTACCGCGACGTGCTTTTCAAGATGATGCACGAGCGGCTGAACGCCGTCGGGCTGCAATTCGCCTGCGAACCGTACGGCGGGCCGTTCGATACGCGCGAGTGTTCGGCACACGTCGATCGCCTGATGACGGAGTTCTGGTACAAGCCGAACCTCGACCGCAAGATTCCCAGGCAACTGGGCTGGAACAGGTGGATCGGCCCCGACGGGAAACGACACAACGTCGTCGAGGCGGAGGCATTCACGTCCGGCCCCGACGCCTGCAGCTGGACGGAGACTCCGTTTCTTCTGAAGGCGGCGGCAGATACGCAGTACGATCGCGGCGTCAATCGCATGACGCTGCACACGTGCCCGCTCCAGCCGTGGAGCGACGATTTCCTCCCCGGCAAGGCGATGGGGCGATGGGGTACGCACTTCGGGCGTACGCAGACATGGGCGAGGAGCGGCCGAGGATGGTACCGGTACCTCAACCGCTGCCAGGCGCTTCTTCAGTGGGGCGAGCCGAGCAGCGCGAAGATCGACGGCCTCGACATCACCCCGAGGGGTACGCCCCTTACGGCTCGCGCACGCGAGGCGGACAGCAACGTCGTGTTCTTCGTCGTGAACCATTCCGACCGCTCCGCCTCCATGAACATGCGCCTGCCGAATGTCGGGAAGGCGGCGGAATGGTTCGACCCGGTGACGGGCACGGTCGCTCCGCTCGCGGTCGTCAACGGATGTGCCGCCATACAGCTCGCGCCCTGCGGCAGCGGGTTCCTCGTGCTGCGCAAACCCGCCGGGGCTCTCGTGCCAAACGCGGACAGCGCCTACTACCAGAAGCTCGCCAAGCCCTTTACGGGCGGCGACGCGCTCCCCGTCGCCGGGCCATGGCGCGTGACGTTTGGGAACAAGACCGTCGAGATGGCGGAACTTTCCGACTGGACGAAGAGCGTCGATCGCGACGTCAAGTACTTCAGCGGAACCGCCGTCTATCGCACGAGCTTCGTCGTCGGCCATCGTCCGTCGGACGTCGGCCATTCGCTCCTCTCGCTCGGCAACTGCAACGGGCAGATCGCGAAGGTGGTCCTGAACGGCAAGTCGTTCGAGCCGACGTGGTGCGCGCCTTACGAGGTGCGCCTTGCGGCAGGCGACGTGAAGGAGGGCGAGAACGCACTCGAGATCGAGTTCACGAACGTGTGGGCGAACAGGCTTATCGGCGACGAGCAGGAGCCTCCTGACTGCACGTTCGTCAAGGCCGTATATCCGGGCGGCTGGTATCTGGAGAGATTCCCCGACTGGTTCAGGAACGGGATGGCGGCGCGTCCGTCGAAGGGCCGCACGTGCTTTACGGACTGGAACTACTTCACCAAGGATTCCAAGCTCACGCCATCCGGACTGCTCGGCCCGGTGACGCTAACGAGCTCGCCATCCGATTCCGGATCGCCGAACGCCTGTCTCCGCTGAAGTCCGCGGCATTCAAGCCGGCGGCCGGGCATTTGCAATCTCACGAGGGGGGATGTATAACATGCCGAAACCTCGCGGAGCTTTATGCTATATTATTTCTATTCGAGCATCGCCGGCATCGCGCTGGTCGTCCACCTGATCATCAATTGGCGGCAGCTGGTCAATCGCCAGAGCGCCAGTTCGCGCGCGGGAGCGATCGAGTTCAGGCATTTTCTCGTCTGCCTGCTGTTTTTCTTCGTGTGGGATGTCCTGTGGGGCATATTTGCGCACTTAAAGTGGAGCCGGTTCCTCTACGCCGACACGTTCGTCTTCTTCATGACGATGGCGTTGTCCGTCTACGCCTGGACGAGTTTCATCGCCGCCTACCTGAAGATGGACGGCCGTCCGCGCGCACGCTTGCTGTGGACGGGACGCGGGCTGCTGGCGTTCTTCGCCGTCGCGCTGGTCGCGAACGGCTTCACCGGCATCTTCTTCACCGTCGACGCCCAGTGCGTGTACAAGGCCGGCCCGCTACGCCAGCTGGCGTTCGCGCTGCTGGTCGCCTTCAACGCCCTCAACTCGGTCGTGACGCTGCTCAAGCTGCTGCGCACGGAAGGCGCGACCCGCCGTCGCTACAAGATGGTCTTCGCCTTCGGCGTGACGATGACGGCCGCGATCGTAATCCAGATCGGAGACGCATTCCTTCCGCTCTATTCGATCGGCTGCCTTTTCGGCTGCAGCCTCCTGCATGTATTCGTCGTCGAGGACGAACGCGACGAAATGCACCAGCAGGAGCTGCTTGCGCGCGAGTACGAGGCGCAGCTCGAGGCCGAGCGCACGGCGAATCAGGCCAAGAGTCTCTTCTTCTCGACCGTGTCGCACGACATCCGCACGCCGCTCAACGCCATCGTCGGGTTCTCGGAACTGCTCGAGCAAGGCGTGGCCGACGAGGCCGAGCGCGCCCGCTGCATCTCCTCTATCCGCTCGAGCGGCAAGGTGCTCGCGCGCCTCGTGGACGACATCCTCGACCTCTCGAAGCTGGAGAGCGGCAAGCTGGAGATCATCAAGGAGCCGACCGACATGCCGACGCTCGTACGCGAGGTCATCGCCGCCTGCGAGGTCGTACGGGCGCGCAAGTCGCTGGACCTCAAGGCGGAGATCGGAAAGATGCCGTGGGTCAGCGTCGACCCGCAACGCGTCCGCCAGATTCTCTTCAACCTGCTGTCGAACGCGTACAAGTACACGGAGCGCGGAACGGCGACCGTTCGCGTCGACTGGCAGGACAGCACGTTGACGTTGTCGGTCGCGGATACGGGCAAGGGCATCTCGAAGGAGAACGCCTCCCGCATCCTCCAGCCGTTCGTCCAGCTCGCCGACAAGAACCACCGCGACGGCACGGGGCTCGGCCTGCCCATCTGCCAGAAGCTCGCCACGCTCATGGACGGCGAACTGACGCTCTCCTCCGAAGTTGGCGTAGGCTCCACCTTTACGGTTACGCTCCGCAACATCCGGACGGCCGAGCCGCCGACCAGCCATCCGGGACGCGTCGAACAGTCGAGGCGTTCCCCTTCCCGCGTCCTCGTCGTCGACGACTCGTCCGTCAACCGCATGGTGCTCAACGCCATGCTGGCGCGAAGCGGCGTGACCGACGTGGCGATGGCGGAGAACGGCCGCGAGGCGCTGAAGATGCTGAAGGGCGAAACGAGTTTCGACATGGTGTTTTCCGACCTCTGGATGCCCGAGATGGACGGCAACGAACTGGTGCAGGCCATCCGCGCCGACGCGAAGCTCTCGCACCTGCCGGTCTATCTCGTCACGGCCGACGTCGAGGTGCGCAACCAGTCAGGGCTGGAAGGTTTCTCCGGCATTCTCTTCAAGCCGATCACGCTTGAGATGCTCCAGGCGCTGTTCGCGTAAAGGACTTCACTTCGGCGGCCAGAGGTCGACGATGGCGCGCTTTTCGGGGCCGGAATTGTCATGACGCAGGCGAGCGCGAACACGGCTGGAAAATCGCCGCGGGTTCTGGTACACTTGAGGCATGTCTCCGTTGAAAAGCACAGCCATCGAAATCGCGACGGCGGCTATCGATGCCGTAAAGCCGGACGCCGCCGTGCGGCGCGCCCTTTCCGCCGCCACGTTTGACCCTGCCGGAGAAGTCCTGCTCGTCGCCGCCGGCAAGGCCGCATGGCGCATGGCCGCCGCCGCGAGCGCCGTGCTGGGCGACCGCCTCGCGCGCGGCATCGTCGTCACGAAGTACGGCCACGTGGAACATCCCCTTCCGCGCATCGCCTGCCACGAGGCCGGACACCCCGTTCCGGACGAGAATTCGTTCCGCGCAACGGAGGCCGTGCTTGACTTCGTGCAAGGCCTGTCCCCGCACGACACCGTCGTCTTTCTCCTCTCCGGCGGCGGCTCGGCTCTCTTCGAGGCGCCGCTCGTCTCCGGCGGCGAGCTGGCCGACGTCACGCGCCAGCTTCTCGCCTGCGGCGCGGACATCGTGGAGATCAACACGATCCGCAAGCGACTCTCCCGCGTCAAGGGCGGACGCTTCGCCGCCGCCTGCGCGCCTGCCCGCATCTTCCAGATCGTCCTCTCCGACGTCCTCGGCGACCCGCTCGACATGATCGCTTCCGGCCCCGCCGCCGCCGACACCTCCACCTGCGCCCAGGCGCAAGCCGTCGTCTCGAGATACGGACTTTCCTTTTCTCCGTCCGTCCTTGCCTGCCTGGCGCAGGAGACGCCCCGCGCCGTCGCGAACGTGGAGACAATCGTCGCCGGCAGTGTCCGCGAGCTGTGCGCCGCCGCCGCGTCCGCCTGCGCCGCGCGCGGCTTTGCGCCCGAAATCCTCGACACGACGGTCGCGGACGAAGCCCGCGTGGCGGGGCGCCGACTCGCCGAAATCGTCCGCGCGCACGCAACCGACGGCGCGCGCCGCGCCTTTATCGTGGGCGGCGAGACGGTCGTGAAGCTGACGGGGCGCGGCAAGGGCGGACGCAACCAGGAGTTCGCGCTCGCCGCCGCGCCGATCCTCGCCGGACTCCCCAACGTGGCGCTCGTCAGCGTCGGCTCCGACGGCACGGACGGCCCCACCGACGCCGCCGGCGGCTGCGTGGACGGCTCGACGGTGGCCTGTCTGCTGGACAAGGGGATTTCCATCGGCCGCACCCTCGCCGAAAACGACGCCTACCCCACGCTTGCCGCCGCGGACGGGCTCGTCGTCACCGGCCCTACCGGCACGAACGTCAACGACGTGGCCATCGGGCTCGTCG
>CAMNLN010000110.1 GCA_946543025.1 uncultured Verrucomicrobiota bacterium | reverse complement strand
CTTCTCGCCTGCTGCGCAGCCATGGCCGCCACCTCGCTCCCCGCCGCCCTGTCGCTGGATGCCACCGGCCACGTGTACACGGACAAGGAGACACCTTCCGCGCACGGCGGCGTCCCCGGCGCGTCTTGGACGCTCACCGACTGGCGCGGGCGCCCTGTAGACGGGTCCGGCACGTTCGGCGCGGACGGCACAGCCGCCCTTCCCAAGCTGCCCACCGGATACTACCACCTGAAGAGCGGCGACGCCGACGCCACATTCGCCGTCGTACCCGTGCCCGAGAGCCGCGCATTCGACCATAGCTCGTTCTACGGCATCGACTCCGCGCAGAGCTGGATATCGCGCAAGGGTGGCTTCATCTGCCCTTGGAACGACGGCGACACCTTTCGCACTGTGAGCGATCTCCTTCGGCTCACCGGCCTCCCGCACGTGCGCGACCGTTTGAACTGGAGCGAGGTCAACCCGCGTCCCGGCTCGTTCGACTA
Source organism: uncultured Verrucomicrobiota bacterium (assembly GCA_946543025.1). GTDB lineage: Bacteria > Verrucomicrobiota > Kiritimatiellia > RFP12 > UBA1067 > RUG572. The sequence continues at coordinate 9,534 of CAMNLN010000110.1, read as the reverse complement.
CAAGCACTACATGTACAACGCCGACCTGCTCCGCGCGCGCGGCATTCTCGTCTCCGGCATGTTCCATGACTGCCCCTCCTGGGCCGGCAAGCTGAAGAAGCTCCCCTCCGACCTCAACGCCGTCTACACGTTCTGCGCGCAGACGGCCGCCGCGTTCGGAGACCGCATGGGCGACTGGGAGTTCTGGAACGAGCAGGATATCGGCTTCGCCCCGGAGCCGGTGTGGGACTACGCCGCCGCGCTCAAGGCCGCCTACTTCGGCTTCAAGGCCGGCCGCCCAGGCACCGTCGTGCTGCCCGGCGCGCTCTGCCAGCATCCCGACAGCCCTTACGCCCGCGCCCTCTTTGACAACGACGCCGGCAAGTTCGGCGACGTGTTCAACTACCACACCTACGACGCGCCCGTCAACTATCCCCGGACGTTCGCCACGCTCCGCGCGTTCATGGCGCGCTACGGCATCGGCGACCGGGCGATCTGGATGACCGAGGCCGGCACGAACCTCGAAGGCCACTCCGACAAGCCTGGCGCGAAGAAGGGCCAGATGGCCCATTCTCCGGAGCAAGAGCTCATCAAGGCCGAGTTCTACCCGAAGTCGCAGATCGCCTTCCAGATGGAGGGCGTGGCGCGCAACTACTATTTCGTGTTCGGCGCGTACAACGAGCGCGCCGGCGCGAAGGACTGGGGCGTGATGCGGCGCGACGGCACCGTCAAGCCGGAGTACGCCGCCATCAGCGCGATGACGCGCGAACTCGTCTCCGCGCGCCTCGTCGGCGAGATGTTCGTGGGCGAAGGACTGCGCGTCTATCTCTTCAAGCAGCCTGACGGCTCGCAGACCGTCGCATACTGGTCTGCGTCGCCCATGGACACCCGTCCGGGCGGCTCTATGCGCATCAAGGAGGATTTCGCGAAGGAGTTGAGCATCCCCGTCGCGAATGGCACATACCGCCTTTCCGACCTCTGCGGCACGCGTTCCACCGTCACCGTCACGAACGGCGTCCTCGCGCTCGCGGCCACCCGTTTCCCGGCTTACGTGGCGGGGTTGCACGGTCTCGTGGCGCAGAAGCCGCCTTACCCGACGGGGAAGGTGAAGCCCTACGTGCCGGCGGCGGACGAGGACCTGACGGTGATCCTCCGCGTCGACCTCAACACGAACGACTTCGAGATCGCCAGCCAGAAGACGCGTGCCATCCTGAAGGGCGACACGGGACGCCTGCGCGTACAGGTGTGGAACATGGGCGACTGTGCCAAGGCGGGTTCTGTCAAGGTCGAGGGCGGCACGCTCCAGGGACTGCCGGCCGAGATCGCCCTCGGGCCGCGCGGCACGCCGCCCGCCACATTCGACTGCACGTTCGTGCCGGACGCGGGGAGCGACTTTGTCCGGCCGGTTGTCCTCACGGGGGTTTTCGGCGGCAAGCGGTCGAGCCGGCTCGTCTTGTCCGTGCGTCTCGAGAAGCAGTTCCTCGCCTCGTGCGAGCGGGTGCCGCTCGCCTGCAATGACCCGAAAGACTGGGAACGGAACACGTCCGCGCAGTCGTTCAGCGCCACGTGGGACGAGGCGGAGAAGGCCGTGCGGTTCGACGTCGCGTGGACGAAACCCGCCGACCGCTGGTTCTATCCCGTCTACAAGCTTAAGTTGCCGCAGGAGAGCATGGCAGGCGCGCAGCTGGTCGAGTTCGAAGTGAAGAGTACGCAGGACAAGGTGGAGAACGACTTCTCCACCCAGAACCTGATGCTCCTCTACGGCGGGAAGCAACCCGCCCGTTTCATCTCCTACCAGGCACCGCTCGGCTCGTGGGAGAAGCGCTACGTGGAACTTTCCGACAACGACTCGCTCGCCGACGTCACGGGCTTCCGCCTCGGCGCGAACCCGAAGGGTACGCAGTGCACCTTCTGGGTGCGCAACATCACGATCCTCCGTCGCCGATGAAAGGAGCACCGGGAAGGACAGGCATCTCGAAGACGAGAGTGCCGCCTTCCAGAAGCGTCTGCCGCCGGACGAAAGAACGTTCCCCACGCGTACCGTTCCAGACGTGGCCGGTGCCGTTCCCGTCGTGCTGGCGACGAATCGCAAGTTTGCGTCCCTTCGGAAGCGACACGTCCACGCGGTCGAAGAGCGGCAAGCCCAGCGCATATTCTCCGCTCGCCGGGCAGACCGGGTACATCCCGAGCGCGCTCCACACGAACCAGGCGGAAGTCTGCCCGTTGTCCTCGTCGCCGCAGTAGCCGTCGGGCCGCGCCGCGTAGAGGCGGTCCATCGCCGCGCGCGCCCAGCGCCGCGCCTTCGCCGGCGCGCCCACGTAGTCGTAGAGGTAGATCATGTGCTGGATCGGCTGGTTGCCGTGCGCGTACTGCCCGAAGCCCGCAATCTGCATTTCGCGCACCTCGTGCGTACATCCCCCCTTCCAAAACGAGCCGTCAAAGTCGGGCGGCGAGGCGAAGACTTCATCGAGGCGCGCCTCCACGGCCTTCTCGCCGCCCATCGCCGCCACAAGCCCGGGGATGTCGTGGAACACGCTCCAGGTGTAGTGGAGCGGCGTGCCCTCCGTGAAGTCGTAGCCCCAGCGGATCGGACTAAACGCCGGATCCCAGCTGCCGTCCTTCGCGCGACCGCACGCGAGGCGATGCTCGGGGTGGAAAATGTTGCGCCAGTTGCCCGAACGCGCGCGGAACACGTCCGTTTCCTTCGCCGGGCGTCCGAGCGCCGTCCCCATCTTCCAGATGCACCAGTCGGCGTAGGCGTATTCGAGCGTGCGCGCGGCGGACTGGTGGCCCGTCGCGCCGTCGCGCGCCACGTAGCCGAGCGCGTTGTACTCGTCGTAGCCGACGCGCCCCACGGAGATGAGCGCGCCCGTCGCGGATGTCGCCTTCACGAGGCCCGCGTAGAGTTCGCGCGCCGTCGCGTCGTCCATGCAGCCCGCGAAGTACGCGTCCGCCACCACCGAGGCGGAGTTCTGTCCGATCATGCAGTTGCGGTGGAACGGCGCCGACCATTCCGGCAGCCACCCGCTCTCCGCGAGGCAGTGCTTCAACCCTTCCATGATCTCCGCGTTGCGTTCAGGATAGACGAACGCCAGCAGGGGGAAGAGCGCGCGGAAGGTGTCCCAGAACCCCGTGTCGCAGAAGTACCTGCCCGGCAACACGCCCTTTCCGTACGGGCTTCGATGGATGGGCTTTCCGTCCGCGCCGTACTCGTGCAGCTGGCGCGGGAAGAGCAAGGCCCGATACAGGCACGTGTAGAACTTGCGGAGGTCCGTCTCGCTCCCGCCGGCAGCATCCAGCCGACCAAGCGTCGCATTCCACGCCGCGCGTCCCTGCGCCGCGAGCGCGTCGAAGTCGCCGTCTCCCAGCTCGCCCAGGTTTCGCGCCGCCTGCTCCGGACCGATGAAGCTCGATGCCACGCGCACATGGACGCGCTCGCCGCGCACCGTCGGCGCGAACGTCACGACCGCACCTGCATGGTCGCCCGTGAATGACGTGCCATCCGCCAGCTTCTTGCCGTCCCAGACGGCGACCGACGCGAACGGCTTGTCGAACTCCAGCACGAACCAGCAGTCGAGCGGCTTGAGGTTAAGATGACGCTCGTTCCCGCGGATGTTCATCTTCGAGCTGCGTCCCGCAATCCGCCGATTGGCGATATCCACCTGAACGGACGATCCCTTGTCGAGCGCGTCCACCACGAACCGCGGCGCGTCCGTGGCCGGATAGGTGACGCGGAAAAGCGCGGCCCGTTCCGTCGGCGTCAGCTCCACGGTCGTGTCGTAGTCGGCCAGATAGACGCGGTAATAGTGCGGCAGGGCCTGTTCCGTCTTGTGCGAGAACCAGCTGGCGCGCTCCTTTTCGCCGAACGTGGCTTTGCCCGTGACCGGCATGACGGAGAATTGTCCGTAGTCGCCGATCCACGGACTCGGCTGGTGCGTCTGGTGGAACCCCATGATCTTGCGGTCCTTCCAGTCGTAGAGCCACCCTTGGCCGGCGGGACCGGTCTGCGGCGTCCAGGCGTTCATGCCCCACGGCCTCGCGATCGCCGGATAGAGGTTGCCGTTCGACACCTCCTTCGTGTTGTCTGTCCCGACAAAAGGGTCTGCGTAGCGCACAGGGTCCGCGATCCCCGCCGCGCCCAACGCCGCCATCGCCGCACAAACGCCTATCAGTCTCTTCATCTTGCCAATCCTGTTTCTTTTGTACGCGCCACCGCTGGATGGCCGTGGCGCTATCCTACCAAATCCGACTCCCGGTTTGAAAGGAAATTTGTCCGCTTGCGCCTCAAATTTCGATGTGCTACACTTGTAATCGTCAGCGACAGGACATGCAAGCCGTATCATCTTTTAACGAGAGGAAACGACATGAAAAAGCTAATGTGTGCAACGGCCCTCTTGGCCTCCTTTGCGGCCTTGGGCGCGTTCATTTCCGAGTCGAACGCGATCAGTTTCGAGGGCTACACGTCCAGCACGGCCCTGCAGCTCGTAAATGGCGTGAACGAGTATGACGAGGACGGCACCCAGAAATCCGCTCCCTACTTTTTCTATGCGGGCGAAACCGACGCCTCGACGGTCAAGACGTTCGGCGGCGACAATCTCGCCGCACCGACGATCCTGCGTCCCGCCGTCTTCGCCGAGGCGACGCCGAACGCCAACTACCTCGAGGTCGACACCGCGTCCGGCACCCTCTGGCGCTCGTTCGCGGCGGCGTCCAGCGAAGGGATGGGCGCGGCGCAGGGCATCGCCGCAGGCGGCACCTACGTCGATACGCTCATGCAGTTCTCGCCCATCCCGGCAACCGTCCCGTTTGATACGGGCACGGAGGACAAGCTGGCCCTCCGCCTCCAGGTCGACACGAGCGGCGGCACGCCCGTCACGAACCTCGTCGTGCGCGCGGCCTACGTGGACAACGACGGCAATGAAAACAGCGTGACCGCCACAAACTACGTGCTGAACACCACGGCGCCGATCGTGCCGGGCCAGTGGTACCGCCTGACGGTCAAGGCGCTCGCCGACGTGACGCAGTGCAAGGAGAGGAGTGCGGATCCCAATGGCTTCACGGGTTTTGAAATCTATCTGGACGGCGTACAGCTGGCGGCGACGACGCCGACCTTCGGTACTGGGTACATGGATCTCGCCACGGATGCGGAGAGCGTCACAAGCTGGCTGGACGCGACCGATGACGCGGATCTCATCGCGTACCTCCAGAGCGGCAAGGTGTTTCCCAGCCTGCTGGGGGCGACCGCCGACGCCACCATCCAGGCCATCGGATTCCAGGGCGAAGGCGCTGTAGACGACATCGTGATGGCGGAGGGCAATCCATTCCCGCCGCCCGTGTCGATCGGCTCCACCAGCTACGATTCTCTTGACGACGCGCTTGCGGAAGCTGAATATGGCGATACGATCAAACTTCTGCAGAACATCACGCTGACGCAGGGTCTCGTCTTCGATTCCAATACCGCGCTCAACCTCACGCTCGACCTCGGCGGCCATACGCTGTCCTATCCGACCGCGACGTCCAGCGACTACCTGATCACGGTCGATCCCGAGAACTGGCTCTCCGTCACGAACGGTACGCTCACCACCACCGGCCGCGGCTCCTTCGTGCACGGCGGTCTGGAGCTTCTCGCCGACACCTCGCTCACGTCGGACTGCCGTGCGCTCAACATCGTGGGCGTGGACGGCAACACCAACATGCCGACGGTCTGCATCATCGATGCGGGTGCCACGGTCACGCACGGCAACGGCGACGATGTTGCCGTCTTCGTGCGCGGCAGCACTGGCGCGCGTCAGTTCTGGGGCGCATGGGCAATCCTGGACGTCTACGGCACGATCATCGACGCCGCCACCACGCCGGGCCAGTACGGCATCACCGGCAACGGCGGCAACGCGACGCTCGCCGAGATCAACTTCTACGACGGATCCGTCTACACCTTCGCGGACACGACACGCCCGATGATGTGGCTGCCGCAGAACGACCTCAACCTCTACGGCGGCACGCTCACCTCCGCGGGCGGTGGCATCTTTGTCCTGTGCGGCAAGGTCAATGTGCCGGCCGAATCCACGGTGACGGTGACCGCAAACGGTGCGGCGGGCACGTACGTGAGCTATTCTGGCGGCGACTACACGGGCGACGCGCTCTACTTCGCCGCCGAAGGAGGGCGCTATCCGCGCTCGCAGTACAAGGACACCCTGCCGGAAGGCGTGGGCGTGGACCAGCTCGAGGCGAACATCGCAGGCGGCACGTTCACCTCCGCGCACGGCGAGGGCATCGCGGCGTACGTCGATCCGCTCAGAAATGACGCCGTGGCGCTTACGAACTTCGTTTCGGGCGGTCTGTACTCGAGCGAGCCTGCCGCCGCGCTTCTCGCGCCGAAGCACCTCACGAAGACCGTGTCCGACCCGGCGGGCTACTACACGGTCTACCGCGGGCTCCTCGGCTCGGGCACGGCGCAGGATCCGTTCCAGATCGCCGACCGCGACGACCTCGAGTTCTTCCGCGACCAGGTGAACAACGCGAACGCGCTCGGCACGGCCGGACAGCACTTCGTGCAGCTCGCGGACATCGACCTCGGCGGCGACCGGTGGATCGACATCGGCAACATCAACGACAGCGCAGCCTACTTCGTGGCCTCCCCGGCCTTCAAGGGCGTCTACGACGGCGGCGGACACGTCGTGAGCAACTTCGTCCTCTCCGGGCGCAGCTACTGCGGATTCTTCGGCACGATCATTGACGGCACGGTGAAGAACCTCCAGATCTTGGACGTGGCCTCGCCCGACCCCTACGTGGCGGGCACGCAACCGCTCAACCTCGCCTCGGGCGCCGCATTCTGCGGCGACATCGAGGGGACCTGCCTCTTCGAGAACGTCACCGTGAGCGGCACCGTGTGGGGCAACCACAACATCGGCGGATTCTCGTCCTGGTGCGAGGGCAACGTCACGATGCTCTCCTGCACGAACCTCGCAAACGTCGGCACCACGTTCACGAAGCTCGGCGGTTTCCACTCCTACTACGGCAACACGATGACGCTGTTCTGCTCGAACTGCTGCAACAAGGGCACGCTGACGTTCGACAAGGTGCAGCGCGGCAACTCGACGGATGCCACCGCGGCCGTGGGCGGGTTCGTAGGATACCAGCAGAATCCCGGCAAGATGATCTTCGTCGATTGCGTGAACGAGGGCGCGCTCAATGCGACCTACACGTCCGGCTCCGTGGGCATCGCGACGGTCGGCGGATTCGTCGGACGCGCCAACACGAGCGGCATCTCGCTCGCGATCACGAACGGCGTCAGCACCGGCGCGCTCACCGTGGACGTGGCGAGCGCGAACGAGCAGGCGGAAGTGGGCGGCTTCGTCGGCCGCATGGCGTCTGGCGTGAAGTTGGCGATGGACAACGTGACGGTGGCCGCGGGCACGCAGTTCTCCGCTACGGTGCAGGAGGGCGTGACGCCGTACGTGCGGGCGTTCGTGGGGCGTGACCACAATGCCACGCAGACGGCCATCCTCACCTCCGGCGTCGCGCCGAGCGAATACGAGCCGGGCATCGCGTCCGGCATCGCCGGCGGCTACGACAGCACATCCATTGAGAACGGCATGACCACCTACTTCATCGGGTTCAGCGTGGACTGGGACACGGACGCGGACGCGTCCTTGATCTGGGGCACGACCGCGCCGACGGCCGCAGAGCTGGAGAGCATCAAGACCTGGGCGACGGCGAACAACATCGCCGACCCGAACGGCAAGCTCGGACTTGAGTCCTACCTGCTCGGCTGCACGAGCCTGCTGACGGTCGATCCGACATTGCACATCGATGCGATCGAGCAGACCGAGACCGGCTGGACGATCACGGTGAGCGCGTCCGCCGGTGAAGCGGCGGTGCCGCTCTCGAGCGCCATCAACGGCACGCTGAAGGTGCGGTACGCCGCTGACCTGACGACGGGGCCCTGGACCGACGCCACCTACACGCCCACCTTCGCCAACGGCACGGCGACCGTCACGGTCACGGCCGAAGGCGCCAAGTTCATGAAGGCCGCCATCACGAGGTGAGGTAGCCTGGCGAATCGCGTAACGAATCTTGGCAAGCGCTATTGGCGGCAGCCAAGGCGAACCTTGTGGCTACGGGCGGCAATCAAGGTGCCGTCCGGAAGCGTGAACGGCGCGTCGCCAAAATTGACGGTCACGACCGTGCCGTCCGAGAAGCGGCTCTCCTGAACCGCGCGGTCCGGGGAGAGGAGGCGGTGGTCGAGCATCTCGCTGTAGCCGGTGGCGCGCGCGACGGGCGAAGTGATGCGGTAGCTGCGCACAAACTTCTCCTTGTCCGCTGCCCACTGGCGGTTGTTGAAGATGTACATGCCCATCGTGCCGTAGAGGACGTTGAAGAGGTCGCGTTTCCACCAGATGTCCGGCAGCTTGTTGTTGTAGTCGCCCCAGTACCAGTGGGCGCACACGCACTCGTGGTAGACGAGTTCCCAGAGCGGCAGGCGGTACGCCTCGCCCACCTGGTACTTCGCCACGCGCGGCGGCACGTTCGTCCAGACCTGCGAAATGTTGCGCCCGGAGTCCGGCACGCGGTACGGCCCGAGCGAGAGCATGCCCTCGAAGTAGTCGCAGAACGGCACGCTCGCGTCGTGCCCCGTCTCGCTGCCCACGACGAGATTGAACTCGTCGCCGAGGATGCGCAGCAGTTCCATCTTCCAGCGGCGGCTGTCCGAGCGCGTCATCGGATGCGCAGGGTTCCAGCACGTTTGCCACGGCGCGGCCACGGTCGTGTCGATGAACCGGGTGTTATACGGCCTCGCCTTCAGCTCCTTTGACACGTTGCGACGCTCGTAGGCCGGCGCCACGCTGTCGCACATCATCGCGCAGTACGTCCACGTGCCGTCCTTCGCCTTCACGCCCCACGCGTGCCGCCAGTCGTTCGAGTCGGCGCTGTTCCAGACGACGTCCTTCGGCCACGCCTCCGTGTTGCAGCCGCTCTTCCATCCGAGCTTCTTGAGCTGCGCGGGGTGGTAGATGTCTTGATAGATGTCGTAGCGGCTCACGAGAACGTCCGGCATCGCCGCGAGAAACTTGACCTGCGCCTCGTCGCCGCCCGCGCTCCAGAGGAATCGGTCGATTCCAGCCGCCTTCAGCTCCTTCGCGACGGCGATCTTGTCCTTCTCCCAGCACCACACGTTCGGCGCGCCGAGGAGTCGGTCCACGAGCGGACGCTCCTTCACCTTCTCGCTGAACGGCTTGAACTTCCCGATCTCCTTCGCGTGCGCGCGATAGCGCTTGCACATCGCCACGTACCCGCCCTTGTCGAGGAACACGTACCGGACGCGCCGCGCGTAGCCGAACTGCCTCTTCTGGTCTTCCCAGCTGGGGCCAAGCGTCCACAGCTGCGTCTCCGCATCGCGCCGCGCCACGAGCGCCGCGTCGTCCGGCGTCTCGAGGATCGCCATCCACCCCGCGCCCGTCACGTCGTCCTGCACGCCGAAGAACGCCATGCAGATGCCATGCCCGCCGTAGGCGATCAGACGGCCGGGCACGCCGTCGTGGTCGTCCACCGGATAGC
>CAMNLN010000109.1 GCA_946543025.1 uncultured Verrucomicrobiota bacterium | reverse complement strand
TGCGCCTATTGTATCATTTCCGCAGCCAGTCGCAGCGTCGGCCTATTGAAAACCAGCCAGGCCCGTCACGCGCTCGACGGATTTCCGGCAGCAGGCCCTGACGGCCTCGTCGCCGGCATAGATGCGGACGGAGCCTTTCGTTCGGGTGATGCCCGTGTAGAGGATCTCCCGCGTCAGGAGCGGATTCTCGCCGTCCGGCGGCAGCACGATCGCCACGTCGTCAAACTCCGAACCCTGCGACTTGTGGATCGTCGTGGCGTAGGCAAGCTCCATCGCCGGCAAGAGCTCCAGCCGAACGGCGCGCGGCCTCCCCTCTCCGGGCAGGTACAGCGTCCTGGGGTCGTCCGGCATCACGACGCCGACGTCGCCGTTTGCAACGGCCTGCAGATTGTCGTTCTGCGTGATCATCATCGGGATCGGGCACCTCTTGCCCAGCCGAGCCTTGATAAACTCGTTCAGCCGCTCGACGCCAAACGGCCCCTCGCGCAACGCACACAGCACGCGGAAGTCGTTCAGCCGCGCCAACGCCATCGCCGCGTCTTTGCTCGCCGCGAACCGCGCGAACTTCTCCCGGCACAGCTCGACGAAGCCCGGCCATGCGCCGGGAGACGTCTCCGAAGCCGCGCCCAAGCCCGCGTAACCGACGATGCCGCCGCCCTTCAGGATGGACATCGCCTCATCTGGTCTGTTGCCATTCACCGCGTCGGCAAGGCGTGCGATCTCGCCGCCCGGCGGGAAGCGCGCGCTTTCCCTAAGCCGGCTGATCGAGACGCCCGGCAGCCGGCACAGGTCTCCGAACACGCGTCCGCGCTCCACCGACGCGAGCTGGTCCACATCTCCCACGAGCGTCAGCTTGCAACCCTCCGGCAAGGCGTCCAAGAGCTTCGACGCGAGCGGCAAGCCGATCATGCTTGCCTCGTCGACGATCAGCCAGTCGACCGCCAGCGGATTGTCTCGGTCATGGGCAAAGCTCACGAGGTCAGGCCGCGAACCGAGAAGCGAATGGATTGTCGTGGCCGGCGCGGACGCGATCCCCGCCTTCGCCATCGACTCCGTCATGCGCGCGGCAGCCTTGCCCGTAGGCGCCGCAAGCGCCAGGCGCACCCCCGGGCGCGTCTCCTGAAGGTACCGCACTGCCCGCGCGATGGTGTGCGTCTTGCCCGTCCCGGGCCCGCCCGTCAGGATCGAGAACTGCGCCTTGCACATGGCAACCACGGCCGCGCGCTGCTCCTCGCGCAGGCTCGTGTAGAACTCGTTCGCCGGCAGCGTGACGTCGCCGCCCGAAACGCTCGCGGCCATAGCGGCGATCCGCCTCGCCACGTTCCGCTCGTACAGCCAGTTGCGCCTCGTGTAGAGCAGACCGCCGCAAACCACGAACGGCGTCTCGGCGCAATTCGCCCCGGAGGCCGCGTCCGCAAAGCACGCGACGGACGGTTCGGCGGCCAGCGCCTTCGTTTCCTCCTCGCTCACGCGGCGGCAGACGTCGCCCTCCTCCACGTCGGCGACCGCCGATGCGCAGATTTCCGCCACCGCCGTGTTTCCGCCGGTCATCCTCAACACCAGACTCTTGGCCGCGTCTTTCATTCCCTCAACCCTCCAGTCCCAGCGCGGCGGAAAGCCTGTCGAGCAAGATCTCGCCCGGACGATCCTCGAACATCGGCGCGCTGCCGCCCGCAGCGATACCGCGCAGAAAACAGTAACGCACGCCGCCGAAATTCCTCTTCCACGAATAGCCCGCGCCCATCGTCTCCTTGAGGAACCGATGCAACGCCACCGCATAAAGCTGGTACTGAAAGAAGTAACCTTCCCTGGCCATTTCGGCACGAACCCCCTCCGCAGTAAAGCCGGACGCCTGCCCGTTCAGGCGGTTTGACTTCCAGTCGACGACATAGTACCAGCCATCTTTTCGGAAGACGAGATCCAGAAACCCCTTCAGAAAACCCTTTGGTATGGGGCGGTCCCACCCGTCCAGCATATCAAGGAACGGTTTCTTCGACGTGTCGCCAGACCATTCCTCTCGCAGGATCGTAGCGAGGGCGGCCGTCGTGTCCGCGGCGGCGGACGAGGAGAAGTCGAACTCCCACTCGCTGAACCGGTCCGCCCAGGAGATGTCTCTCAGCGTAAACGAGTCCCCGTTCGGCGAACGGATCGGATAATCCAGCGTGGCCGTCATCATGTCCGCCACCGATGCCGCCCGTTTCGCGAACAGCTGCTCGTCGGCGTCGGCGAGGCCATGGACGGCCAACGCCTTTTTTGTTTCCTCCAGCACGGTCTTCCGAGTCGCATCGAACGGCAACTTCTCCAAGATCGCATGCCAGCACGTTCCCGTCTTGGCGCCGCCGGGCAGCGCAAAGATGCCAGACGCGTCTTCAGCCACGGCCACGCCCCTCTCGGACACATCGAAGTCGTGCTCGCCGTCGCCGGGGCCGCGCGACGCGGGCGACAGCGCCGAATAGCTCCCCTTGGCAGGCCATAAGGAATAGACGCGCGGCTTTCTCGCATCCGTCCACGCCGCCGCCTCTTTTGCCGGCGGCACGTACGGAGGCAACGGCGTTTCCGACGGTTCGTATGTCGACCAGGCAATCGGCGAGGCGGGATCATCCGCGCCCGCGCCATGACGCCGCGCGTTCGCTAAGAGGTGCCCCAGCGGCGAATCGGCGTCCGGCTGCGCGGTCACCACCACCGTCCGTTTCGTCGCGCGCGTAAAGGCCACGTAGAGAAGACGCATCCGCTCGGCGTCGCGCTCGGCCTGCGCTTTCGCCGCCGCCTCGTCGGATGTCCCGACGTGGAGGTCCTGTCTCTCGTCATGATAGAAGTATGGCGGCAACGGATTCCGGCCTTTGGTCAGCGGCACGATCACGACAGGAAACTCAAGTCCTTTCGAGACGTGGATCGTCATGATCTTGAGCGCGTCGCTCTCGCTCTCCAGCTGCCGCGCATACTCTTCGGCGTCCACCTCGCCGCCTTTTTCGCCCGATTGGTTGATCCGCTCCGTGATCCAGCTCACGAGAGCCTCCGGCGACGGACCGATCTCCTTCTCGGCGGAACCGGCCAGGTCGACGATCTGCATCAGGTCCGCCAAGAGGCGTTCGCCGGCCGGCAGCTTCGCCAGGTTGCGCCGGAAATCGCATCTTGGATGCGCCTCGAGCGCGGCGAACGCCGCGTTGAAGCCCCGTGTCTGCCATTTCCGGTTGAGCTCGCCGAAGAAGCCGATCATGTCGGCGAGGACGGAGTCGTCCATGATCTCTCTTTCGTCAAACGAGAAAAAGCGCGTCAGCAGCGCCGCCTTAACCTGTCCCCGCCCGCCCGTCAGCGCCATCGCCATCAGCACCTGCCTGAGGTCGGCGGCCAGCTCGCCGGCGAAGACGTTTCCCGCCTTCTGCAGGACGGCCGGCACGCCCACGGCCCGAAGCTTCTCCCGGTAGGTGGATCCATCCTTGTGCGACGAAACCAGAATGGCGATGTCCTTGGGCGTCAGCCCGTTCTCGCGCTGCTCCTTGAGGACGTTCAGCACGATGTCGATGACGGCCTGATTGCGTGCGCCCGCGCTCTCAGCCTCGACGATCCTGAACGGCGACGGATCGTCCGTGCCGTCGGGCAATGTGAGTGCCGCCTTGTCGGAGGCGCGGAGCGCATCGGGATAGTCGATCGTTCTGTCGCCGAAGGTGTAGGTGTTTGTGCTGTCCATGAACAGCGCGTTCACCGCGTCGATCAGGCGCGGCGTGGAACGGAAGTTCCTGTCGAGGCGGAAGGTGCTCGCCGCCACCGCCGGATCGGTCACGGCCTTCTTGTAGGTGTAGATGTCGCCGCCGCGGAACGAGTAGATCGCCTGCTTGGGATCGCCCACGAAAAAGAGCGTCGGCGCGGGGCGGACGGCGGGATCGAGGAACACGCGGCGGAAGATGTCGTACTGGACGGGGTCGGTGTCCTGGAACTCGTCCACGAGCGCGGCCTTGAACTCGTCGCGCAAATGCGCCGCGAGCGCGGGCCCCTTCTCCGCGTCCTGCAAGGCGCCTCGCAGGCCGCGCAGCAGGTCGTCGAACGTCTGCGTGTCGCGCGCGGGCCTATCCTCCTCGTAGGCGTCCACGATCTCCTTCGCGCAGGCGAGGGCGAACGCCTCCGGATCGTCCGCCGCCCCTGCGTCGACTGTCCAGTCCGACTTGCCGGACAAAGCCTGGACGAACCCGTCCAAAGTCCCCAGCGACAAGCCTTCCTTGACCGGCCCCGCGAGCGACGAACGTGTGCGCCGCCACCAGTCGCGCACACGTCGCGAAAGGTCCTCGTGCTTCGTATCCGCGAACTCCGTGCGGAACGCGCTGTCCGTCTCGAACGCAAAGCGGACGAGCGCCCGGCGGCAGAACCCGTGGATGGTGGAGATGGCAGCCTGGTCGAACTCCATGAGCGCCAGTTCCACGCGCGCCCGCGCGATGGCATCGGCATCCGCTCCGTCGACGTTGGCCCGCGCGCAGGCGCGCAGCTTCGCGAGACGCTCCTGCTCGTCCTGCCCGATGTTTTCCGTGTCGCCGGCGAGAAATCGCGCCATGTTCGCCAGCACCGCGCGCACACGGGCGCGCAACTCCTTCGTGGCCGCCTCGGTGAACGTCATCACCTGGATCTGCGCGACGCGGAATCCCTTCTCCGCCACGAGCCGCACGTAGATGTTCTGGATGTTGTACGTCTTGCCCGTGCCGGCGCTCGCCGCCACGAGATGCGGGCCCTCCAGTCCGAACTTCGGCTCAAAAATCGCTTCGCTGAATACATGCTCCATGGACATCCCTCTTTCTCGCTATTTGCGCGACGAGACGATTCTTCCGTCATAGTCTCCCAGCGCGGCGGCGAATTCGGGAGGGAGATCGTCTCCTCCGTTCAGCGCGGCGGCGAAGTCCAGCGGCATCGGCTTCATCGCCTGCACGACCATCCGAGCGAGAATCTCGCGCGCCTCAGCCTGCGGCAGAGGACGGTACGTCCGCACGGGACCGTCTTTCGCGCACATCATCGCCGTCACGAATCCGTCCCCGCCAGCCGCATGGCCGGCGACATGACGAACCCATGCGCCAATCTTTGTCGAATCGTAGATGGCAGGATAATCCGAAAACGCGAACACGTGCGCCAACAGGCCTCCCGGCAGGACGTTCAACTTGATCTCGTGCCGGCAGCCCGTCAAGACGACATGATGGCCATCGATTTCCAGTTCGACGTTGTAGGAGACGGGCTCCGCCCCGTCCTGCCATGCGACAAGCGCCTCGGCGGCAGTCTTGTCGGCGCACGCGAATCCGTCGCTTTCGGACTTCTTGTATTTCAACGGACGATGGCGGTATCCTTCGCCGGCATCTGCCGCGGCCCTCACGGCGCTTGCCAGTTCGGCGTTATCCATCGTGATGCCGGACTCGACCAGACGCTCCGCTTCCTCGTCCAGGTCCAACGCATCCGCACCGCGCACGAGCAACGTCCGCGAAAGCTCCCGCGGCAAGTCCGCCTCAAGAGAATCTTCGTCCTCCAACCTGTCGTATCCGGGCCTCGAGAGGCGGACGGCCAACCGGTTTCGCGCCAGGAAGCGGTTGGGGCGCGAATAGAACGCCGCCAAGTCATCCACTTCGATCACCGTGTCTCCGGATGCCGCGCAGGCGAACGGCGCCGCCGCGACCGTCCCCGCGGAATCGTCCCTCACCTCCGTCAACGCGACAGCGGCATCGTGGTTCGCGGCGGAATAGCTCGGCGGAAGCTCCAGCCCGGGCTTTTCCGCCGCCGTAAAGTAGCGCGGACTGTACGCCTGCAGCGGATGCCGGTACGTCTTCACCTCCAGCCCGGACGCCGTGAACCATTCGACGAGATCGGTCAACGGCACCGCCGGCGGCATCTCCTCGTTGGAACGGACGTTCCGCCCCACGTAGCTCAGCGCCAGCCGATCCCGCGCGCCCATGGCCGCCTTCAGGAGCGCCAGCGTGTCCCTCTCGCGCACCGTCGCGTCGAACAGCGTCGGGTGACGTCCGATCAGGTCGAAGGCCGGCCGCCGCTCGGCGCGCGGGAACATGCCGTCGCTCAATCCGCAGATCCACACGAAGCGCGCCGGCACCGCCGAGCCGATCATCAGCGGCGCCACCCGCACGACGTCGCCGGACGACGAGATGCGCCGCACGACGGACTTCACGGCCGCCAGGACCGCCGCGCACATCACGTCGCCCGGCACGGGGTCGTTCCTGCTTGGCGCACGCCCGACCGCACGGGCGACCAGCGCGTCGTCCGTGGCCGACACGACCGCGCGCCGCAAGCCCGCCAATTCGTCGTTGGTCTCGTCGTCGCCCAGGTAGAAACCATCGATGGCCGCCACGAGCCGCGCGCGCCACGCCTCGATGGAATGGGACCTCTTCAAGAACGCACGCAGGTCCGCCAGCGCCGTCACGAACGCAGTGAGTGCCCCCACGAGCCGCGCCCGTTCCGCTTCCACGGCGCCGCACGGCCTGAGCCGCCCCAGCGCGCCGACGGCGACAAGCGCCTCCGGCTCCTCTCGCGGCCCGATGAGAGCATCCGCGACGAACCGATCCAGCCCCCGTCGCCATGTAAAGGGGTAGTGCTCGCCCGGCGGCGTGACGCCCAGGACGTCGTTCACGTCCGCGTCGTCGTAGCCCCAGCGAATATTGTTGCCGCGCACCATGTCGCGCAACACGGAGAGGCCGTCGGCGTCGATGCCGAACCGCGCGCGGATCGGCGGCACGCCGAGCAGGGAAAACACCGCGCTCGCCTCAAACCTGTTCGTGCGGAAGGCCAGCAGCTCCTCGAGCGAATGCGTGACGAGCGTCGTTTCCTGCACGCTGCCGTCGAGGGCGAACGGGATGTTCCCCTCGCCGCCCGCGCCGAACACGGACGGGACGAGCGGCGCGTATGATCCCCAGTCCGCGCAGAGGACGAGCGCGTCGGAAGGGCGCGCGTCCGGCACCTCGTCGAAGAACCTGTGCAGCGCGTCACGCGCGGCCTCCAGCTCACGGCGCGGCGAATGGCACACGTGTACTTCCGGCACGAGATTCCGCAGCGCGGCAAACGACTCGACTTCCTCGTCGCCCATCCAGTCGCACGCGCCTTCGGCGAGGTCAAGTTGCGCGGCCAGGACGCCGCGCGCGCCGCCCGCCAACGCTCCCAGCAACCGCGCGTCCGGCGTCTCGAACATGTCCTCCGGCGTGGCCTCGGGCGGCGCGTCGCCGTTCTGCAGCGCGGCAAGCACAGCCCGTGCCCATTCTCTCCGCGCCTCCTTCTTCGTGGCGTCGTCGAGCCAATAGTCGCGCGAGGGGTTGAAGTTCCAGAATGTCGTGGGGACGGCTTCCGACATCTTCCGCAGCATCAGCAGATAGGGCCACGGCGCGAACGCCACGTCGAACACGTGGATCGCCGCGTAGCGGGAAAAACCGTTCGCGAAGGCCGCCTGCGGATCGGTTTCCGCGCCCAGCGCGCGCGCGTAGTCCCGCGTGTACGTGCCGGGGACCTCCTGCGCGAGAAGCCGGTACAGCGCGGCCTGCCAGCGCGCGTCCCCCGTCGGAAGCTCACCCGCCTCCCACCTGGCCAGCATCCGATAGCGCGCGCCAAGGTAGTCGTCGAAAAGCTCCGCGAGGCGCGTGGACAGCTCGAAGCGACGGCGGCCCATGACCGATTCCTTCGCCCTACGCACATACGCGAGCGGCGTCGCCAGATCGGGATTTCGCGCCTGATCCTTCAGGATGGCGTCGATGCGCCAGGCAAGCACGTTCTTCGCGTAGGGATGCTCGGCGGGGTTGCGGCGCTCGCCGTTCTTCCCGCACGCCGCCGCCAGCCAGTCGTTCGCCAGCTCCGGCAGGGGCTTGAAGTCGACGTTCGCAAGAATGCGGCGGCGGCCGGGCCTGCGGTGAAGCAGAAAGTAGCTCTGCAGCCAGTTGCGAGTGGACATGTCGCCCACCACGATGCACGTCCGCGCGAACGGATCGCGCACGGACGCGGTTTCCCATCCTTTGAACAGCCCCTCGGCCAACGCCTCCAGCCGATCGCTCCAAAATACCGCTAGCGACATGCCTCTTCCCTTCAAGCCGTCCGTCCTCTACCGTTCCGCCGCCGCGAGGAGGAGCCGCAACGTGTGCTTGACCGCCGCCGCGCGCACGTTATCTTCTTCGCCGTCAGGACCCGCACCTGTCTCTCTGTCGTCGTCATGTCTTCCTCGTGTTTTCAACCATGGCGATTATACCACGTTTCGTGTATACTGTTGGCTCACGCATGAAAAACGTCTCGTACAGGGAAGTGATCCGACTCGTGTGGCCGCTGGCGCTCGGGATGGCCAACAACGCGCTCATGCAGTTCACGGACCGCGTTTTTCTCGCCAAGGAGGCGACGGCTTCTCTGGAAGCGGTGCTCCCGGCATCGATCCTCGCGTTCCTCTTCATCGGGTTCTTCCAGTCGATCGCCGCCTATTCCGGCACGTTCGTGGCCCAGTACCACGGCGCGGAAGACGCGGACGGGTGCGCGCGCAGCTGCCGCGCAGGCCTGCTCATCTCGCTGGCCAGCGGACTCGTCCTCGCACTGTTCATCCCCCTCGGACTTCTCGTCTGCGACTGGAGCGGACATTCCCCGGACGTCCTTTCCCGCGAGAAGACGTACTTCACGATCGTCATGGCCGGCGGATTCTTCACCTGCGCCGCGATGGCCGTGCAGAGCTTCTTCACCGGCATCGGCCGCACCCGCCTCGTCTTTTGGGTGAACGTTCTTGGCAACGCCGCAAACATCCTCCTCGACTACCTGCTCATCTTCGGCTGCGGCCCGATTCCCGCCTCCGGCATCGCGGGCGCCGCCATCGCCACCGTTGCCGCCCAGGCCCTCCAGTTCGCCACGCTCCTCGCCCTCGCCTGGCCGCACGTGCATCGACGCCCGACAAAAAATCTTCAATCTTCAACCTTCGATCTTCTTCTGAAGATTCTCCGTTTCGGCGCGCCCGCCGGCGTCTATTCCGTGCTGAACATCCTCTCGTTCGCGGTGTTCGTGTTCCTCACGGGGCGCGTGGGCGACATGGCGTTCGCCGTCTCGAACGCCGTCTTCACCGTCAACTACCTTCTCTACGCCCCGATCGAAGGATTCGCGATCGGCGTGGGGACGCTCGTGGGACAGCGCCAGGGCGCGGGCGATCCCGACGGCGCGGCCCTTGCCGCCCGCCGCACGCTCATCCTCGCCGAACTCTACATCACGGCCGCCTCGCTCGCCGTGCTCGCGTTCTACCGCCCGATTCTCGGCCTGTTCGTGGCGGACGCAGCCACGTTTGACCCGGCAGCGTTCCTGTCGCTCGGATTCGTCCTTTTCGTCCTGATGGCGGCCTGGCAGTGCTTCGATTGCGCCGACGTGGTCCTTTCCGGCGCGCTCAAGGGCGCGGGCGACACGCGCTTCGTGATGCTCTGGATGCTGTTCTGCGCGTTCGGCTTCTGGCTGCCGCTTCTCTTTCTCGTCTATTGGATATGGCCGACGATGCCGGCCCTCTGGTCGACGATGATCGCCTACGTGGTCCTCATCTGCCTCGGCACCGTCTGGCGCTGGCGACGCGGTCCGTGGCGCACGATCAGGCTGATCTAGCGGAAGAGGATGGCGGTGCCGGAAGCGAGGACCTCCAGCAGCAGCTGGCCGCCCTCCTCTCGTACGCGCAGTCGCTTGCCGCTCGTGCCGGTCTCGTTGAGCGTCCACGTCACGGGATTCGCGAATCCGGCCGCGTCGATGAGCGGCACGCGCATGCCGTCCGAACCGGCCATGTCCGCTCCGCGCCGAGGCCGCGCGCGCCCGTCACGGCGAACGGCATCCGTTTGCCCGCACCCCACAGGAAGCAACCGCTCGTCAACGTGTCGCGCGTCTTGCCGCGCGGATACTGTCGCACGACAAGATTGTCCGCGTCGGATTCTCCCGTCAACTCCAGCGAAGCGGCGTCGTCCGCGTCGTACCAGTCCACGCGCCCTTCCGCCGGCACGTCCGCCGCCGTCCACGGCAACGGCTCGGAAATGGAGACGTCGCCGTAGGTCTCTACCTCCACACGCACGGTTGCAGTACCGAAATCCGCGTC
>CAMNLN010000108.1 GCA_946543025.1 uncultured Verrucomicrobiota bacterium | reverse complement strand
TTGCCCCGCAACTCGGCGCGAAATATGGTAGAATGATGAGGTCCCTAGACCGAAGCAACCAGGAAGGAATCAAAGATGACTCGTCGTTCATTTCTCGCAGCCGGATCGTTGGCATTGGCGGCAAGCTGCCGCGCCGTTCCCGAAAAGACGGCGGACGCGCCGATTCCACGGAGAAAGGTCCGTTTCCGCCTGGGCATGGCAGGCTACACCTACAACAAGTTCACGATTGACCAGACGCTGGAGGCGCTGGAGCGGTTCGGGGTGCACGACCTGTGCGTCAAGGACTTCCACCTGCCGCTGACGGCGACGGCGGAGGAAATCGCGGCGTTTCGGAAAAAATGCGCCGGCCGCGGCGTGACGCCATACGGCGTGGGGCCGATCTACATGAGTACGGAAGATGAGGCGAAGCGGGCGTTCGACTATGCGGCGGCGCTGGGCGTGCCCGTGGTGGTGGGCGTGCCGTGGAAGCCGGCGGCCGACGGCGGCACCGGCTGGAAAAAGCGCCGCCAGTCGCCCGAACTGTGCGCGAAGATTTCGGACATGTGCGCATGTTACGACCTGAAGTTCGCGATCCACAACCATGGCCGCAACCCTGCGACCGGCGTACCGGAGCTCTTTGGCGCGCCGATCGACGTCTGGAACATGGTGAAGGACATGGACCGGCGCATGGGCCTCTGCATGGACGTCGCCTACACGTTTGCGGACGGATTCGACCCGTGCGCCGAGATCCGAAAATACGCCGCACGGCTCTTCGACTGCCATTTCCGCAACATCTCCGATCCGGCCAACGGCAGCGCGGGCGTCAATTCGTCTGACGGCGTGATCGACTACTTCCGCGTTGTGACGGCGCTTGCCGAGGTCGGCTATACGGGCGCGTGCGGGATCGAGCTTGCCAACGCCTTTCCGAAAAATCCCGAATGGATTCCCGCCTCGGTGGGATACTTTCGCGGCCTGATGGATGCGGTCGATCGCGTTTGACGCGCCGATTCCGCCGATTTTTTGCCAAAAATTATTTTTGCCGGCCCCCCTTGCGGGCCGGGAGGATTTTTTGTAAACTATCCCTCTTGACTTTTCGGCATAAGATCGAACTATAGTTTGGAGGCATCATGGCCGTCAAGACAAACGCGAAGAAAGTTGCAGCGAAGAAAGCCGTAAAGACGGTTCCGGCGAAGAAGACGACCGCGAAGAATGCGGTCGCAAAAGGTGGTGCGGCAAAGAAGAAGGCGGCCGAGAAGGGGAAGGGCGGGGGCAAGGATACGCCCGCCGGCAAGAAAACGTCGGCGAAAAAGAAAGACCTCGGCAAGAAATCGGTCTCTGCCGCGCCGAAAGCGCGTCCTGTCGACGAGACGGACGAGCCTTTTGCCGACGACGCGGACATGCCGGCCGTCGCCATTGACATCGACGACGAGAGCGCCGACGATACGGATGCCGAGGCCGAAGCCCGCGAGATGAACCTTGACACCGAGGCCGACGAGCTGGTGGCCTCCGAAAAC
Organism: uncultured Verrucomicrobiota bacterium; assembly: GCA_946543025.1. Classification (GTDB taxonomy): domain Bacteria; phylum Verrucomicrobiota; class Kiritimatiellia; order RFP12; family UBA1067; genus RUG572. The sequence continues at coordinate 8,592 of CAMNLN010000108.1, read as the reverse complement.
GACCATGCGCCCGCCGATGACGCGGACATGCCGACCGCCGCGATCGAGGACGACATCGATCTGGACGACGTGATGCTGATGCCGTCGACCGGCTACGGCGACGATTACGATCCTGAAGACGTGATGAACGGTTTCCAGGGGCGCAGCGTGCTGGGCGCGGAGGAGCGCAACGCCGTCATCCAGGAGGTCAAGCAGCGCGCCGAGAAGAACGGCGGCTACGTGACGTACGACGAGCTGAACCAGATCGTGCCGCTCACCGTGCAGGACGAGTCGACGGCGGACGAATACCTCCAGATCCTCCAGGCGCTCAACGTGGACGTGATCCGCGCGGAGGACGTGGACGCCTACCGGGCGAACAAGGACAAGCAGGGGGACAGCCGTCTGCACGCGGCGCGCGCGCAGGAGATGTTCGACGACCCGATCCGCATGTATCTCCACCAGATGGGCCAGGTGCCGCTCCTCACCCGCGAGCAGGAGGTGACGATCTGCCAGCAGATCGAGGAGGCCGAGGCCAAGACGAAGGACATGTTCAACCGCTTCGCGTTCACGCCCCGCATGTACATGGGGCTGCTCGACAAGCTGGAGGGCATGCAGGAGCGTTTCGACCGCGTGGTGACCGACAAGTTCGACGACAACCGCGACGCGTACATGGAGCAGATGCCGGAGTTCAGGAAGATGCTCCGCGAGGTGGAAAAGAAGGTTGCCGACGCGAACGCCAAGTACATGGCCGTGATGAAGAACCGCCGGAAAGCGACGCCCGGCCAGATCAAGGGAGCGGAAAAGACCGTCGCGAACGCGCGTGCCGCGCTGATGGACACGTTCTACAAGCTCAACTTCAAGCAGAAGGTGCTTGAGACGCTGTGCCACGAGGCGGAAGAGAAGATCTACCTGCCGTACAAGGAGCAGCTGCAGCGCAAGACGGAACTGCTTCGCCAGCATCCGTCAAAGAAACGCGACGCCGAGCTGGCGGAGGTTCGCGAGAGGCAGTCGCAGTACGAGGCCCTGTTCGGGATGCCGCCGGAGGAGTTCCGCTCCACCTTCGAGGAGCTGCGCACCGTGCTGCGGCGCGGGGAGGAAGCGCGGCAGAAGATGGTGGAGGCGAACCTGCGCCTCGTGATCTCGATCGTGAAGAAGTACATGAACCGCGGCCTCAGCTTCCTCGATCTCATCCAGGAGGGCAACACCGGCCTCATGAAGGCCGTCGAGAAGTTCGAGTACAAGCGGGGCTACAAGTTCTCCACCTACGCCACGTGGTGGATCCGGCAGGCGGCGACGCGCGCGATCGCGGACCAGGCCCGGACGATCCGCATCCCCGTGCACATGATCGAAACGATCAACAAGCTCATGCGCGTGCAGAAGAAGCTCATCCAGAAGCTGGGCCGCGAGCCCACCGAGGCCGAGCTTTCCCAGGAGATGGAGATGAAGTCCGACCAGGTCCGGGCCGTCTACCGCATGGCGCAGCAACCGATTTCCCTGCAGAGCAAGGTCGGCGACAACGACGACGCGAAATACGGCGACTTCATTCCCGACACGACCGCCGAGAATCCGTCAGACCAGACCGCCTACTCGATGCTGCGGGAACGTCTCCATGAGATCCTGACGACGCTTACCGACCGCGAACGTCAGGTGCTGGACTACCGGTTCGGACTCTCCGACGGTTTCTCCAGGACGCTGGAAGAGGTCGGCAAGCAGTTCAACGTGACGCGCGAGCGCATCCGCCAGATCGAGGCGAAGGCCCTGCGCAAGTTGCGTCACCCATCCCGCCTCAAGAAGCTCGACGGATTCCTCGCGGGCTGAGAGGCAAAGCAGAAGAGAAGAAAGAAGGTAGAAGAAAATGATGAACCTCGCACTACTCGCCGACGCCGCTGTTCCACAATGCGCGACGGGTTCCTGTCCTCCCCACGCCATCGTCGCCCTCGCCGGCGCGGTGGCCGTCGGTTTCGTAGCCGGATTCCTGTTGGGCCGTCGCGGCAAATGTTGCAAGAAGGGCCAGTCGGCCAAGAAACAGCAGGCGCAGCCGCGCCGAGCCGCGCGTCCGGCCGAGCCGCGCATGCCGATTCCCGCCGGCAGCGTGGAGATCTACGTGGGCAACCTCAGCTACGACATGACCGACGACGAGCTCCGCAAGACGTTCGAGGAGTTCGGCACGGTCGCTTCCGCGCGCGTGGTCACGAACCGCTTCAACAACAAGTCCAAGGGCTTCGGCTTCGTGGTGATGCCGAACCGTCCCGAGGCCGAGAAGGCGATCGCGGCGATGAGCGAAAAGGAAGTCATGGGCCGCAAGATGCGCGTCAACGAGGCGCAGAACACCCTCAAGGCGGACGCCTGATGCAGACGCTCTTTATCTACGGGCCGCCCGGAAGCGGCAAGACGACGCTCGGCAAGCTTCTTGCCGGGCGTTTTGGCGTCTCGTTCGAGGATCTGGACGACTCGATCGTCCGGGCGGCGGACGGAACCTCCATCCCCGCGATCTTCGCCGCCGAAGGCGAGGCCGGCTTCCGAGCCCGCGAGCGCGCCGCCCTGGAGGCGGCCTGCGCCGCGCCGGGGCGCGTGGTCGCCCTTGGGGGAGGCGCCCTGCTGGATCCCGCGTGCCGTGCGCTCGCCGAGTCGCACGGGCAGGTGATTTGCCTCGACGTGCCGGCCGACGTGCTGAAGGCGCGGATCGCGTCCCAGGCCGGGACGCGTCCGCTTGCCGACGCGGCCGAGAAGGTGGACCGCCTGCTTGCCGCGCGCGGGCCGCACTACGCCTCCTTCCCCGTACGCCCCGCGGCGCACTTCGCGATCGACTCCGGCGACGAGCCGAGCGACGTGTTCGTCGGCCGCGGCCTGCTCGATACGACGGGCGTCTGGGCGGCGGCCCGCAAGCTTGGCGGCCGCGCCGTGGTGGTGGGTGACGCAAACACGTTCCCGCTCTACGGCGAGCGCGTCCTCGCGTCGCTCCGGAAGGCAGGCTTCGCCGCCACGGGATTGACCATCCCCGCCGGCGAGGAGACGAAGACAATCCACACGGTCATGTCCATCTGGCGCGCGTTCCTCGCCGCCGAGCTGGGGCGCGGCGACTTCGCCGTGGCCGTCGGCGGCGGCGTGACGGGCGACATGACGGGCTTCGCCGCCGCCGCCTGGATGCGCGGCATGCGCTGGGTCAACGTCCCCACCTCGCTGCTCGCGATGGTGGACGCCTCCACGGGCGGCAAGACGGGCTGCGACCTGCCCGAGGCGAAGAACATGGTGGGCGCGTTCCACTCGCCCACGTTCGTGCTGGCGGACGTGGCGACGCTCGATACGCTGCCGCCGCGCGAGCTCGCCTGCGGCATGGCCGAGACAATCAAGCACGGCTTCATCTCCGACCCCGGCATCCTCGACGAGACGGGCGTCTCGCCCGTCCAGGTGGCCCGCTCGCTGGCCGTCAAGGTGAAGGTCGTCACGGAGGACGCGAAGGAGAAGGGCATTCGCGCCAAGCTCAACCTCGGCCACACCGTCGGCCATGCGCTCGAGATCGCCACGAACTTCGCGGTCAAGCACGGCGAGGCCGTCGCGATCGGCACGGTGGAGGAGGCGCGGCTCGCGGTGCGCCTCGGCCTCGCGCCGGCGGACTGGCCGGACCGGGTGGCGGCGGCGTTCGCGAAGGCGGGCCTGCCCACGGCCCTGCCGGACGGCATCACGTTCGAGTCGCTCGCCGAGATCATGCGCCACGACAAGAAGCAGCGCGGCGGGAAGATATCCTTCGCGCTCCCGTGCGCGCCGGGCGACGTGCGCCTCGTGCCCGTGGCCGTGTAGCCGTGACGCGGGCGCTGGACAAGGGCGAGCGGAACGCGGCGAGCGGCGCGTTCAACGGCCCTGCGTTCGTCGTCAGATGATTTAAGAAGGAGAAAGATGATCGATCTAAAGACATTTGCCACGATTTGCCTGGTTGCGGCGGGGACGTATGGCAGGACGGCCGCGGTGCCGCGGCCGGCGTTTTCGTTCAAGTACGGCGAGCGGTCGGTGGCAGGGTGCGAATCCATGCAGGTGGATGCGCATTTGAAGGTGAAGGTGGAGGCGGTCGAGTATCCGCAGTTCGACGCCGTTGAGTGGGTGTTGTGGTTCGAGAACCCGTCGGCGGAGAAGAGCGCGATCCTGAGCGAGATCCGCGACGGGGACTTCCTCGTGCCGTTGCCGCCCCAGCCGAAGAAGTTCCCCGGCGACATCGCCTTGCCGGGCGAGCGGGCGGTTGTGACGATGAACGGATGCGTCTCGGGAATCGACTACGCGACGGACGACGCGGCGTCCGCCCGCGAGTTCGCGGCGGTCACGCGCACCTTCCACCCGTGGCGCGGCAAGGGCAACGTCTTCGAGATCAGCAACGGCTGCGCGCGTCCGTCCGACCGCCAGGCGCCGTTCTTCGAGGTGACGCAGGGCGGGCAGGGCGCGATCGTCGCCATCGGCTGGACGGGCGGCTGGCGCGCGAAGTTCACGGACGTCGCGGCGGGGGTGCGCGTGGAGACGGGAATTGCGCGCGCGCGGTTCTACTTGGAGCCGGGCGAGAAGTTGCGCACGAGCCGCGTCTTGGTGATGAACTACGCGAAGGGCGAGGACGGCGCGAACAAGTTCCGCCGCCTCCTGCGCAACCACTTCTCGCACGTCGCGTCGCGCCCGGGCGTCCGAGAGGGCCTCTTCGCCTACGAGCTGTGGGGCGGACTCACCTCAGCCGAGATGATCCGCCGCGTCAACACGCTGAAGGCGAAGGGGCTCGCCTACGAGGACCTCTGGATCGACGCGGGCTGGTACGGGAACAGCACGAAGTGCGACGACGCCTATACGGGCGACTGGGGAAGGTGGACGGGCGACTGGAAGCCGAACGCGCGCATCCACCCGAAGGGCCTCGCGGACGTGCGCGACGCGGCGAAGGACGCCGGCATGGGAATCATGCTGTGGTTCGAGCCGGAACGCGTTGTGCCGTCGTCCAACTTCGCGAAGGAACATCCCGACCTGCTGCTGGGGCCGCTCCTCTACTACGGCAACGAGAAGGGGCGTGCCTACGTGCGGGACCTGCTGGCGGACTTCGCGGAACGGCTCAACTTCTCCTGCTATCGGCAGGACTTCAACTTCGATCCTGGCCTGGTCATGAAGGACCACGACGCCAAGGACCGCGAAGGCATCACGCAGATCCGCCATGTCACGGGCCTCTACCAGATGTGGGACGAGCTGCTCGCGCGCTGCCCGAATCTCCTCATCGACAACTGCGCGAGCGGCGGGCGGCGCATCGACATCGAGACCATGCGCCGAGCGATTCCGTTCTTCCGCAGCGACTACCAGTGCGGGTTCAACGCCAATGCCGACGTGCTCCAGGCCCACAACGCCGGCCTGTCGCGCCTCGTCCCCTACAACGGCTGCACCGTCAAGCTGAGCGACGTCTACTCGCTGCGCAGCGCCTACTCCGCCAGCCACGGCGTCGCGTACTGGAACGCGATCTTCCAGAAGGAGGAGAAGGTCGACTGGGCGGCGGCGAAGAAGTGCTGCGACGAGTACCGCCGCATCCGCAAATACTTCCCCTGCGACTTCTATAACCACGGCAGCGCGGGCCTCGATCCCACCGCGTGGGCGATTTGGCAGTACAACGATCCTGCGAAGGGCGAAGGCGTGGTGCTCGCGTTTCGCCGGGCGGAATCGCCGTCCAGCCGCGCGACCGTCTCGCTCAAGGGCTTGCCGAAAGGCGCGACGGTGGAGGTGGAGAATCTGGATTCCGATGCGAAGTCGACCGTGACCGGCGACTTGGAGATCACCCTCCCCGAACGCCGCTCGTCCACCGTGCTTCTCTACCGCCTCGCCGAGCGGCCTGCCCCGGAAGTCAAGTCTTCGCGCGTGTCCGCCCCCGCCCAACCGCAACTGACGGGATCCACCGACAAGGATCCGCTCACCTACCGTCCGAACGAGACGATGGCCTTTACCCTGTCCTCGCACGGCGGCAGCGTCATCCGTTGGACGCGTACCGGCGACGACGGCAAGGAAGAAAAAGGCGAGGCGAAGGCCGACGCGCCTCTCACGGTGAAGACCTCGCTCAATCGTCCGGGCTTCGTACGGCTGGTGGCCGAATTGATGGATGCATCCGGAAAGGCTATCGCCCGCTTTGACGGCGGCGCGGGCGTGGACGTGGGCCGGATCCGTCAGGACAATCCCGAACCGGATGACTTCGACGCCTTCTGGACGCGGCACAAGGCGACGCTCGCCAAGGTGCCGATGGACGGCGCGACGTGCCGCGAGGTGGCGTGCGGCCGCGCCGACGTGAAACTCTACGAGGTGTCGGTTCCATGCGCGGGGCCGCGTCCCGCGACCGGTTTCCTCTCCGTCCCCGCCAAGCCCGGCAAGTTTCCGGCACGTGTCCATTTTCACGGCTACAACGCCAGCTGGCGAACCGACGCGCGCAACACGCCGAAGGCCGGCACGTTGAGCGCGGACGGCATCGTCCTCGATCTTTCCGCGCACGGCTACGAGTTCAACCGCGAGGAAGCGTATTACACGGCGCTCCGCAAGGCATGCGGATCGAACGGATACGACTACGCGTTCGACCCGGCTCAGAACTCCGACCCGGAGAAGGCGTACTTCTGCGGCATGACCTATCGCGTGATGCGTGGGCTCCAGTATCTGAAGAGCCGCCCGGAGTGGGACGGCAAGACGCTTGTCGTCGACGGCGGTAGCCAGGGCGGGCTGCAGTCCATCTGGGCCGCGGCGCTCGACCATGACGTGACCGAGTGCCGTCCGTTCATCCCCTGGAACTGCAACATCGGCGGCCCGGCCGCGGGGCGCGCGCACGGCGACTGGCATGTCCCGTGGGTGCCGGCGCTCGGCTACTACGACGCGGCCAACATGGCGCGGCGTATTCCGAAGACGTGCCGCCTGACGGTGACATGGGCGGGGCTTGGCGACTACATCTGCCCGCCTTCCGGCGTGGCGGCGTTCTACAACAACCTCTCGTGCCCGAAGAGCATCAAATGGATCCAAGGGGCCACGCATTTCTCCTGGCCGCGCGATCCGAAGGCGTTTTCGCACGCGGGCGACTATCCGTAATCGCCACGACAATTTCCGCTTTTTCGCTTAAACACGGCTCTATCTGCCAGATTTCCTCTTGGCAGCGAGAAGAAGTTTTGGTAGACTGCGCGTCAAGGAGCGGAAAAGTGTTAGCGAAACGAAAGAAATCATCCTTGCTTTGTAAAAAGTCCGGATTGTGCGTGATGGCGGCGATGGCCGTCGGGATATTTGCCGTCTATTCGGCCGATGCGACCGAATGGCTTGTGGATCAAGAGGCGGGCAATGATGCGGCGGCGGCGGCCGACGCGACGGGCGCGACGGCGTTCAAGACGATCCAGGCCGCCGTCGACAAGGCGTCGGCCGGGGATGTGGTGACGGTGTTGCCGGGCGTATACGACGAAGGCGGCAAGCCGTTCACCGCCAACTCGGTGGTGTCGTCGAACCGCGTGTACATCGCGAAGAACCTCACGCTCCGCTCGCGCGACGGCGCGGCCGCGACGCACATCGTCGGCGCGAAGGACCTTACCGTGGCGCAGGACGCCTCGCCGTGGGGCATGGGTCCGGCGGCGGTGCGTTGCATCGCGGTGGCGAACAACTTGACCGACGTGAAGATCGAAGGTTTCACGATCCGCGACGGCGCGACCGCGTTCGGCAGCGACACCGAGCCCGTGCGCGGCGCAGGCATCCTCAACCGGAGAAGCAATCCTGGCATCGATTTCGTTTCGTACATCGTGGCGAGCAACTGCGTGTTTCGTGACAACACGGGTACGCGTGGTGGCGCAGTCTACGGGATCAAGGCGGTAAACTGCACGTTTACGGGGAACAGGGCGTCCAGCTTCGGCGCGGCGGCCCGCCAGTGTCGGCTGGAAGGATGCGTCCTCTACCGTAACTCGACCTTGGCGAATAACACCGTCGGCGTAATCGCCTACGGCTACACCGTGGTGAACTGCACGTTTGCATACAACGAGACGCTGAATGCATTTTCCAACTTCGATGATTCGTCGGTCAAATTCGCGAGCAACTGCGTCTCCGTGGCCAACAGCGGATGCGGCATCGAAAAGAACATCTACACCTGCATCACGGACATCACCGGGAAGCCCAACGGCTGCCTCTACGTGAACGAAAGCTCTTCCCGCCTGTTCGTGGCACCGGCGGCGGGCGACTTCCGCCTCCGCGCCGAGGGCGAGGCCGTGACGCAGAATCCGCTTGCCGACGGCTACTGCGGCGCCGTGCAGGAGGTCGTTTCGTGCGAAGGGAGCGGCTACCTCTCGTTCTCGAAGGCTAGTGCCGGGACGATGTACGTGGACGGCGTGCCCGTGCGGTCGAGCGTGTACGCCTACGCCGCGCCGTGGCCGCGCGCCTACGCCGTCACGTTCGAACCCGATGCGGGCGGCAAGGAGATCGTGTACTACCTCTACAACGACCTCTGCCGCTGGCCGACGGCGGACGACGTCTACTACGTGCTTCCACCCGTCTCGGGCGGCGCGACGGTCGCGGCCGCGACCGGCGTGGTGCGGTACGTCTCGCCGAGCGGAGACGACGAGGCGGACGGTTCGGCGGCAACGCCGTGGCGCACGCTCCAGGGGG
>CAMNLN010000107.1 GCA_946543025.1 uncultured Verrucomicrobiota bacterium | reverse complement strand
TCGGGCGCATCTTTGCCGCGAAGTCCCTGGGCGGGGCTCGTTCGGACAAGGAGTTCGCGCAGGCGGTGGACTGCGTGCGGAACGCGCTGGCGATGCTTTCGAGCGCGAACGTGTGCAGGCTGGGGCTCTCAGACTCCAGCTGGATCGCGTTGGCAAGACGTCTCCTCGGCGCGGCCTCGTATTCGCTTGAGTCCGAGGAGGCGGATGTGGTGAGGACCGAAGGGTGGCTTGAACTTGTGTGGAGTCTCGGCGACAAGATCGCCTTGGCGGGACTCCACGAAGGCTCGGTGCCGGATTCCGTCGTCGGGCACGCGTTCCTTCCGAACGAGCTGCGAGCCGCACTTGGCCTCACGTCGAACGAGACGCGCCTTGCGCGTGACTCCTGGCTGTTGCAGGAACTGGTCGCCTCCCATGCGCCGCATGCCGTCCGCGCATACGTCGCGCGCACAAACGCGAAGGGCGACATCTGCCGTCCGAGCCGTCTGCTTTTCCTGTGTTCCGACGATGCGTTGGCCTCGCGGGCCAAAGGCCTTTTCGGCGATGCGGTCACAACTGAGTCGACGCCGCCGCGAACGGTTTCAAAGGCATGGCGGTTGCGGTTGCTTGACGAAGCGGCGCTCAAGACGGAGGATGGGCAGGAATACCTCTCGCCCTCGGCTATCGACACCTATCTGAAGTCTCCCCTTGAGTATCTCCTCAAATACGGACTCGGCATGGGGGATCGCTACGAGGAGAAGAAAGAACTGGGGTTCAACGACTACGGCACTTTCGTGCATCTCGTGCTGCAGCGTTTTGCGAACGAGCAGATGGCCAATCCGTTGACAGATGAATCGTCCATCACCAAAGCTTTGGAGGCGATTATCGGCGAGGAGGTCAAGCGGTTCGGTGCGCATCCAACGGCTAACGTTCTCCTTCAATTGCAGTCGGCCCGCGAGCGACTGAAGCGCGTTGCGGCGATCCAGGCCAAATGGGCGCAAGAGGGCTGGCGCGTCGAAGGAACTGAGATTCCTTACCTCGCGAAGCCGTTTGAGGAATTGAAAGTTTCGATCAAAGGATTTGTTGACCGCGTCGACTACCGTATGCTCCCTGACGGCGGCAAGGAGTTCCGCATCATCGATTACAAGACGTGGGATGAATTTGAAAGTGCGAAACGGAAACATGTCAGTACTGGGGCGGCGAAGCAGATTGACTTCGCCGAATGTCTGAAGCTTCCGACTCAGCTTGAAAGGAAGAAACCCGTACGGATGCTGACAGTACAGCTTCCGCTTTATGGCGCGTGCCTGAGGGCGGAGTTCACGGAACGTTTCGACGGCCCGATTACGGGATATGACTATCTGGTTCTGGCCGAGGACAAGGTTGACGTTCTTTCCGTGATGGACTACGTTGACCTTTCGCTCAGAACGGCGCGTATCGCCATAAAAAGGATCAAGGCCAACATCTTCTGGCCGGCGCGGGCCGATGAAGATGGAGAGCTGTATGACTTCGGGCGGATATTCACGTTTTCGCCCGAGCGGGATTTGCGGGATGGCGACAACGCCTGTGACTGGTTAAAAAAGCAGGAGGCAAAATTGGAGGAGCTTGAAAATGCTTGAGGGAAATCTGCTTATCAGGGCATCGGCGGGAACGGGCAAGACGTTTGCGCTCGCGACGCGGTACTTGCGGCTGATGCTGCTCGGAAAAGTCGATCCGGCCAAGATAGTCGCCTTGACCTTCTCGCGCGCAGCCGCGCAGGAAATCTACACCAAGATACTTGAACGGCTGTGGAAGGCGGCGGCGTCCGAGGATGGCGCCAAGGTGGAATCGGCGAAGATACGCGAAGATCTAAAAAAAAAACAGAGACCTTGAAATCCCCGAATCGTGGGACAAGGCGACGTTCGCGTCCCTGCTGCGCCGTCTGCTCGACACCCAGCATCTCGGGACGATCGCGACGCTAGACAGTTTCATCCTGCGCATGGTCCGCAACTTTCCGCTGGAGATGGGCTTTCAGCACGCAGTGGAGGTTCTTGATCCTGCGGGCGAAGGCGAGGCGGTACAGGATGCCCTTCGCGTGATTTTGCAAGGTACGGAGAAGGCCGAGGACTTCATCAAGGTCTTTGCTGCCGCGAGAGACGGCAATCTGCCGCGTGTCCTTGAAGACAAGATCGCGGGAATGTTAAAGACATGGCGCAAATTCTACGAACGCCATCCGGACTGCAGGAATTGGACGGTCGAGTCGATGCTGGCGTCGCTCGGCATTCCCAAAAAGAGCGAATGCCCTGACTTGTCCATTCTTAATACGGAGGGAAGTGGCAACCCTGCGCCAAAGTTCATAGAATGGGCGTGGTCCTATGATGGGTCGGATAATATTTTCATGAGTGGCAAGCCGGGTGAGATGATGAGGTTTTTTATTCGAAACCTGCAGGCCACGATGTTTTCTTGGACAACTGATAGCGGGAAACTGCGGAGTTTCGACTATGGCGCTGACGGTGCGGAGGCGATTCGCGCCGCGATGCGTCACATGTTCAATCTGCACGTGCAGCACATCTTGAAACAGGTCAAGGCGAAGATCGATTTCGTCGGCTTTGTCGAAGACGCGTACAACAGCAATTCGCGTCGGAAGGGTAAGCTGACGTTCTCGGATTTCACCAAGCTCTCTGCGGTTAAAGAAGGGTCGGAAGCGGCGCTTAAACTTGAGAATCTCGAGTACCGCTTTGACGAGAAGTTCGATCATTGGGCGCTGGACGAATTTCAGGATACGAGCGAGCTTCAATGGGCCTGCCTGAAGTCGCTTGTTGGGGAGGCGGCGACTTCAGGCGGTGGCCGGACGGTGATGACCGTCGGCGACCTCAGGCAGTCCATCTACACCTGGCGTGGCGGGAACGACGGGCCGCTCATGGAGATGATGTTGTGGGACGCCTTTAAGACCAAGGGTCACGGTGAAATAAAAGATCTCAGCATGTCGTATCGTTATGAGAAGAATATCTGTGATTTCATCAATGCCGTGTTCGGGGAGAAGAGCCTTCGCAAAAGTGGCATTCTGCCGCCTGAGCGCACCAAAGCGATTGATCGGTGGCTCTCCGCCGACTGCTGGAAGAAGCATGAGCCGGTAGTCAAGGACGGATGCCCTAAAGCGGGTGACTACGTCAAGGTGTTGGGCGTTTCCGATCCAGAGGGCAAGGCGGATATGGAAGCACTCCTGCCGACGCTCGTGGACGAGCTGAAGCGCGTCTGGGAGGCACACGAGGCCATCGGCAGCACCGAGTCGGTCGGGATCCTCGTCCGCACGAACGATGATGGTAACGAGATAGCGGAACGTCTGCGGTCGGAGGGGATACGCGTCGTGTGGGAGGGGATGAGCACCGTCTCGGACATGCCGGTCGTGAACGCGCTTGTCGATTTGCTGCGTCTTTCGGAACATCCCGAGGACACCTTCGCCTGGAAGGTGGTCAGCCAGCTCTTCCCAATCTGTTCGACGCTCTTTGCGTCGCCGAAGGACGGCGGAAAACTTGAGGCGGATGATGTGTCGAAGATTGTGGCAACGAGACTTTCGCATCAGGGGCTTTCACGCACGCTTCAGGAGTATTGTCGCGCGCTCTCGGCGGATTCGGCCGGCCTTGACGCTCTCTCGAAGCAGCGGCTTCGGGAGTTGGTCGGGGTGGCGGTCGCATACGAGCAGCGCAACGCCAGCCGGTTCTCGATCGATGGATTCGAGGCATTCCTCGCCGCCTCATCCAAGCGCGAACAGGGAACGTCTTCGCGCGTGGTGAGGATTCTCACGATTCATCGCTCCAAGGGGTTGACGCTGGATCGTGTATTTGTTCCGATTGCCGAAGGAACAACGAAGGGTCTTGCGGATCCCGGCAAACAAGGACTCCTTTATGCCACCAAAGGCAACTGGGTGCTGCCGCATCTGTCGGCGGACGAGGTGGTGCTGAATGGGGAGACGAAGAGGGCTCAGGACGAGATGGCGGACGAGAGCCTTCTGTCGAACATCCGCATGTATTACGTCGCGTTGACGCGCGCGCGCAAGGCAATGTATGTCATCGCGCCTTTGGCGGAGCGCGATGCGGCGAAGCCGTTCTTCCGCGACGTCATCGCCTCGGCTTTTTCGGACTTTCCGAGGTGCAAGATGGGCAATGGATGCGAGGTTATCTTCGAGCAGGGTGCCGAGCCGGAGTTCAAGCCGAACTCCGGTACCGCCGGAAGCGACGTTCGCACCGAGCGTCAATCTTGGCATTATGACAAGCCGGCGGAAACGGTAGAACGCGTGTCGCCGTCCTCGTCCGGTCATCGCGACTTCGATGTGTCTGCGTCCGAGCTTTTCTCCGAGAACGCAGGAGAGGCGGCGAAGAAGGGCATGGAGATCCATGGACAATACGAGGCGATCGAATGGGCGGACGGGAAGGAACTTGCCGATCTGCCGTCGGCGTTTCGTGTCGCGTTTGCGAAACCGAGTCCGGAGGCGACGGTCTGGCGCGAAAAGAGCTACGAGATCTATCGCCAAGAGGGCGGCAAGGGAGAGTGGGAGACCGGCCAGTTCGACCGCGTCGTCTTTACGGGGGACGGGGCGGCGCGCGCGGCCGTCATCTACAACTTCAAGACGAATGCGCTGAGAACCGGCGACTCGACCGAGGCGTTTGAACGACGGATGTGCCAGGCATACGCGTCTCAGATGAATGCCTATCGCGCCGCGCTCAGGATGCTCACGGGATTGCCGGCAAGCCGGATACGGTCGGTGCTGCTCCTTCAGTCAACCGGAAGCGCCGTCGAGTGCGGCGCTTGAGGATCAGAAATAAGGAGGTGAGCGATGCAGGTTGCGGAAACGAGGGCGAGTCTCATGCTGGCGCTGAAGAACGACAAGAATAGCGTGCGGTGGGAAACGTTCGTGAACCAGTACGACTATCTGCATTATGCGGCCCATCAGATCGACAGCGAGACTGGGCGGCTTCGGTTCGTTCCTGACGGGGTTGATCCGGGCGCTACGGCATCTCCATGCGTCTGCTTGTCGAAGGCATGTCGGGCGCGGTCATCGATCTCAAGCCGGCGGAGGACGAGACGGAGGACCTCGACGCGCTGATTTATGCTATAATTCCCCAATCCGTTCAACCAACCAAGGAGTCTATTCCCATGATGAATCGTCGTTCGTTCCTCGGCGCGGGGTCGCTCGCGCTGTTCGCCGCCGGCTGCCAGACGCCGGGCGGTTCCGGCTGCTGCGCGGCCAAGGCCGCCTGCAAGAAGGTGCCGTTCAAGTTCGGCATGGCCGGCTACACCTTCAACAAGTTCAACGCGGACCGTACGCTGGATCTCGTCCAGGCGCTGGACGTCCACTACCTCTGCATCAAGAACTTCCACCTGCCGTTCGACTCCACGCCCGCGCAGATCGCCGAGTTCAAGAAGAAGTGCGCCGACCACGACATCACGGGCTACGGCGTGGGACCGATCTACATGGCCTCGAACGAAGAGGCGAAGAAGGCGTTCGACTACGCCGCGGCCATCGGCGTGAAGACGGTCGTCGCCGTGCCCACCGAGGAGAAGGAGATGGAAGTCGACGGCAAGAAGAAAAAGGTTCGCTTCCACAGCCGCTCGCGTTGCGAGTACCTCTCCGGGCTCTGCAAGGAGTATGACATGCGCATCGCCATCCACAACCACGGGCCGGACATCCCCTACTGCTTCCCGACCGGCGAGAGCGCGTTCGAGATGGTGAAAGACCTCGATCCGCGCATGGGCCTGTGCCTCGACATCGGCCACGACTTCCGCGCCGGGAAGAACCCGGCCGAGACCATCCGCAAGTACGGCAGCCGGATCTACGACATGCACGTGAAGAACGTGTCGTTCGACCCGAAGAAAAACATCGCCCGTCCGATGCCGCGCGGCGAGATCAGCATTCCGGACGTGGTGCGCGCGCTCTGCGAGGTGGGCTACGCCGGCTGCTGCTCGCTTGAGTACGAGCGCTTCCCGATGGTCGGCGAGGGCAAGAACAAGAAGCTCGACGAGGCGCTTTTCCTCCGCGAGGTGGCGGAAAGCGTCGGCTACTTCCGCGGCGTGATCGACTGCGTACGCGGCTAACGTTTCGGATCCGTCTTGAAACGTATCCTCGTCCTGGGCGCAACCGGCTCGATCGGAACCGCCGCGCTGGATGTCATCCGGAGCCGTCCGGACGACTTCCGCGTGGCGGGGCTGGCCGTGCGTTCGCGCGCGGACGAGGCCGAACGGCTGGGGCGTACGTTTGGCGCGCCGTGGTTTGCGGGCGAGGATGCGGCCGTGCGGGCCGTCCGCGAGACGGAGGCCGACCTTGTGCTCGTCGCGACCGTCGGCCTTTCGGGGCTTGCGCCGACGTTGGCCGCCATCGAGAGGGGAATTCCCGTGGCCCTTGCCACCAAAGAGGTGCTGGTGGCTGCCGGCGCGCTCGTCATGTCGCGCGCGAAGGAGAAGGGCGTGCCGATTCTTCCCGTGGACAGCGAGCACAGCGCCATCTTCCAGTGCCTGGGCGATACGGCGTCCCGTCGCGCGATCGCCCGCGTCACGCTGACGGCGAGCGGCGGCCCGTTTCTCGACGGACCGGCTGACCTCTCGGCGGTGACGCCGGCGATGGCCATGCGCCATCCGACGTGGCGGATGGGGCCGAAAGTGACCGTCGATTCCGCCACGATGATGAACAAGGGCTTCGAGATCATCGAGGCGCGTTGGCTTTTCGACGTGCCGTACGACGCCATCGACGTGGTGATCCATCCCGAATCGATCGTGCACTCGCTCGTCACGTTCGCGGACGGCAGCACGCTCGCGCAGCTCGCGCCGCCCGACATGCGCGTGCCGATCCAGTATGCGTTCTCGTGGCCGGATCGCGTGCCGGCCGAGCGGGCGGCGCTCGACCTGCCCGCGCTGGGCGCGCTCACGTTCCGCGCGCCCGATACGGCGCGTTTCCCCGCGCTGGACCGCGTGCGCGAGGCCGCCGCGGCCGGCGGCACGCGGCTCGTGGCGCTCGGCGCGGCGGACGAGGTGGCGGTGGCGCGCTTTCTGGCGGGGACGCTCGCATTTGCGGATATCGTTCCGCTCGTCGCGGACGTGGTCGCGTCCATGCCCGCCTCGCCTTGCGATTCGCTCGAGGCCGTCCTCGCCGCCGACGCGGCGGCCCGCGCGGAAGCCGTGCGCCATCCGTAGACGACGTTTTTGTCGTTTGCACGGCGTTTTCCGGTTGCGGGGGCGGCGCATCCGTGCCATAATAGACGCGCTTTCCCGATTGAAAGGAACAGACGATGAAAGAAATCAACGGAAACCTGACGGCGAAGGGACTGAAAATCGCGCTCGTGGCGAGCCGGTTCAACTCGTTCCTCGTGGAGCAGCTCGTCAAGGGCGCGGCCGACGCGTTTGCGCGCCTGGGCGGAGACGAGAAGAACCTGACGCTCGTGCGCGTGCCGGGCGCATACGAGATTCCGGTGACGGCGAAGAAGCTGGCCGGGACCAAGGCGTACGACGCGGTGGTGGGGCTTGGCGCGGTGGTGCAGGGGGCGACGGCGCACGCCTCGCTGATCACGGAGACGACCGCGCGCGCGTTTACGGAGATCGCGCTCGAGACGGGCGTGCCGGTGACGGACGGCGTGGTGGCCGCCGAGAACCTGGAGCAGGCCGTCGAGCGGTGCGGCACGAAGCAGGGCAACAAGGGCTTCGCGGCCATGCAGGCGGCGATCGAGCTCGCGAACGTGCTGAAGCAGATTTGAGAAAAGCGACTTGGCGGCTGCGGTCAAGCGCGGCCGTCGGCTATCGGAAAAAGAAAAACAAAGAAGGAAAAGACTAATGGCGAAGCAAGTGAAGAAGGTGGCGTTCCTGACGGCGGGCGGACTGGCCCCCTGCCTGAGCGCCTCGATCGGGTTCCTGATCGACGAGTATACGAAGCGCGACCCCAACGTGGAGATGATCGGCTACGTGAACGGCTACATGGGTCTCCTGAAGGGCGACTCGATCAAGGTGACCGACGTGGTTCGCAAGAACGCGCTCCTGCTGACGCAGCACGGCGGCAGCCCGATCGGCAACAGCCGCGTGAAGCTGACGAACGTGGCCGACTGCGTGAAGCGCGGCCTCGTGAAGGAGGGCGAGGATCCCCTCAAGGTGGCGGCCGACCAGCTGGTGAAGGACGGCGTGGACGTGCTCCACACGATCGGCGGCGACGACACGAACACGACGGCGGCCGACCTGGCGGCGTATCTCGCCAAGAACAACTACCAGCTGACGGTGGTGGGGCTTCCGAAGACGATCGACAACGACGTCTATCCGATCAAGCAGTCGCTCGGCGCCTACACGGCGGCCGAGGAGGGCGCGCGGTTCTTCGTGAACGTGGTGAAGGAGAACAGCGCGAACCCGCGCATGCTGATCGTCCACGAGGTGATGGGCCGCAACTGCGGCTGGCTGACGGCCTTCACGGCGATCTACTATCACACGATGCTCAAGCGGCGCATCAAGTTCCTGCCGGAGTTCGGCCTTACGCGCGAGCGCCAGGACGTGCACGCCGTCTACGTGCCGGAGTCGCGCGTCGACTTCGAGAGCGAGGCGCAGCGCCTGCGCAAGGTGATGGACAAGTACGACTGCGTGAACATCTTCGTCTCCGAGGGCGCGTGCGTGAAGGAGATCATCAAGGAAATGAAGAAGCGCGGCGAGGACGTTCCCGTGGACGCCTTCGGCCATCCGCGTCTCGACAAGGTGAACGTGGGCCAGTGGTTCGCGAAGCGCTTCGGCGAGAAGCTCGGCGCGGAGAAGACGATGGTCCAGAAGAGCGGCTACTTCGCCCGCGCGGCGGCGCCGAACAAGAAGGACCTCGGCCTGATCCACGATTGCGCGGTGAAGGCCGTGGAGTGCGCGTTCGAAGGCATCGGCGGCGTCATCGGCAAGGACGAAGGGCACCACAACGACCTCCGCGCGTGCGAGTTCGAGCGCATCGCGGGCGGCAAGCCGTTCAACGTGCGCAATTCCCGCTTCCGCAAGATGCTGAAGGAAATCGGCCAGCCTCGCCCGCGCAAGACGCGCGTCGTGAAAAAGTGACCGTCTAAGGAGATCATCGAAAATGGCAGAAGAAAAGAAGAAGATTCCGCGCGGCGTGGTCATCGAGTTCGACTTTACCGCGATCGACGGCGCGCAGCTGCTGTTCGACACGGCCAAGAAGGTCCTCGCCGAATCGGGCGTCGACCTGACGATCAAGCTCGAGGCGATGCATCTCGCGGGCGGCAACTACCATGGCGCCGTCGCCGAGCTGTTCAACGCCGTGCTCGGCAAGAAGGACGGCGCGGGGGACGTGTCCCGCGCGCTCGCGAAGGCGTTCGCCGACGCGTTGACCGAAAAGGCCGCCGCCGCCGTGACGCCCGCGTTCAAGGCGTTCGTCAAGGCGCTCACGGACAAGGGCCTCAAGGTTGTCATCGCCACGCGCGCGAACCTGGACGTCCTGAAGCCGGCGCTCGAGGGATTCGACCCCGCGCTCGTGGTTCCGTATCAGGAGATTTCCGTGACGTACGGCAACTGCAAGTGGGACGCGTGGGCGCGAGCCTTGAACACGAACGGACTCGTCAACGTCCTCACGGTCGGTGTGACAGGTTCCGGCTATGGCGTGAAGGCCGCCCTTGTGGCGGGCATGAGCGCCATTGCGGTGGTCCACGACCACGTGGCCTATCAGGACTTCGGCGGCGCCGACGCCGTCGTCGAGAAGCTCGACGCCTCCGTGGCCGACGAAGCGTTTCGGATGCTCCACCTATGACCGGCATCGAACGGCTGCATTCGATCATGACCCGTCTCCGCGATCCGGAGACGGGTTGTCCGTGGGACAAGGTCCAGACGCTCGAAACGCTCAAGCCGTGCGTGCTCGAGGAGACGTACGAGCTTCTTTCGGCGATGGACCGCCCCGAGGACAAGGCGAACCACGTCGAGGAGCTCGGCGACGTGCTTCTGCAGGTGATGTTCCAGTGCGTCATGGCCGAGCAGGAAGGCCGCTTTTCCTTCGACGACGTGGCGAACGCGATCTCCGACAAGCTCGTGCGGCGGCATCCGCACGTGTTCGGCGACGTGGTGGCGAACGACCCGGCGACGGTGTTGAAAAACTGGGAGCAGATCAAGCAGCAGGAGCACAAGAAGGAGACGCGCCACAGCGCGC
>CAMNLN010000106.1 GCA_946543025.1 uncultured Verrucomicrobiota bacterium | reverse complement strand
CGGTCGTCCCGCGCGTCCTTGCGCATCACCCAGTCGGTCACACCCTTCTCAGCCGCGAGCTCTCGATGGATCGGCTCGAACGCGCCTGCGAAGAGATCCTCGATCACAAGGTCCGAGAATGTGCGGCGCGCGTCGCTCGCGAGCGTGAGCTCCACTTCCAGCAACTCGCCGCGCGTCAGCTTGGCGAGGTCGGCCGGCTTTCCGTCTGCCGTGAAATAGGCACGCGAGACGGCGATACCGCACGCCTCGTTCGTGACGGACTCCGCAGACGGCAACTCGAGCGTCTTCCACGCGACGAATGCGTCGGTCCGACCAATGTTCTCAACTTCGATCCGCGACGCGTCGGAACGAACGGTTTCGCGGTCGCCGATCTCGCCGAGCGCCGTTCCGTCAGCTGCCGTCACGCGCACACGCGGCGTACCGACCGTAGGCGGGTGATGGCGGTAGTACGCCCCGATCGCCAGCAGCGCATGCGCATTCTCGCCGGTCGTTCCCCAACTGAACCGGGCCGGGTCGCGTTGCGCCGTAAGATACTGCACGAGCGGCGGTATCCGCTCGTCTGCTGGATTAAGGTCCAGGAGCGCCAGTACGGCGAAGGCTGCCTCCTTGACGGACGACGGCGAGAACGAACCCTTCAGCAGCGTCTCCGCGCGAGGCATATCGCGAATCGAGACGAACGCGCGCGCAAGCCGCGCACGGGAAAGCGGCGTGAGCCTCGCTGCCTTGTCGTACAGCCGGAACATCCGGTCCTTCTCCGGCTCCCCCGCGAGCGCGAGCGTATGGCAGGCGTACATTGAGACCGTGTCGTCGGAGGAAAGCGACCATGTCTTCAGGAACTTCATTATCTGCGTCCGTGCGGTCGGGTTCAATCGCTGGCCTGATTTTTCGGCCGCAATGAGAAAGTGCGCCGCGTAGAGCGAGACTTCGCGGTCCCACGGCGCAGAGTTGCAGTCCGGCCACATGACAAAGTCTTTGGCACGGATCATCGATTCTACCCGCCGAACGCCCGCCGCCACGTACTCTGCGCGATTCGTCGCGGCACGCGATCCGACGGCATTAAGGATGCCGCCCGCAGTAATGAGCGGAAAGATGCGCGAGGACGTCTGTTCTAGGCACCCGTGCGGGTAGTCCGCCAGCCATTCGAGCGCCGCCGTCAGCTCGCCAAGCGACGACTTGGCCACCGTGACGGATTGGCGCACCAATGCGCTGTCGGACATGAATGTTCCCTTCTGTCCCGGTTCCAGACGCACCGTCCCCGCCCGCGTGCGCCACGCCACGGCCGGACGCACCGGAATCTTGATCGTGCGCTCATGCTTCTCGCCAAGTCCTCGCGCCGAGAAGACGACCATGCCCTCTCCCGGATTCATCCCCGCCCTCATCGTCGCCGTAACGAGTTTCTTTCCGCCGTCCGCGACCGTCACTCTTCCGTTCCGGACCGTATTCTCGAGACAACCGCTGGCGCGGATCTCCCATGTCACGTCTCCGTCCGCGCCGCTTCGGTTAGCCAGCGGCAACGACACCTCGAACGCGTCGCCGGGCGCTGCGAATCGCGGCGCGTCGGGTTGCATCACCAGGTTCGGGGCCACCTTGCATCGGACCGACGCCGCGCCCGTGGCGCGGTCCGACCAGACGACGGCCGTCACGCGCACCTCGCCGACGAACTCCGGCAAGTTGAAGACGACACGCGCGCATCCTCCCGTGAGCGGAATCTCGTCCTGCCAGAGCGCGAGCGGTTTGAAGCGGCGCGTCGGCACGGGGCTGACGCGTCGGAACATTTCTTCGCTGCCGTCGCCGCCCGTCTTCACGCCGCTCGCTCGAAGATCGTCACCGATTACGGGCAAGATTTTCCCGTAAAGATCGTAAAGCGGATGAACGGCGCTGCGCAGCCTGGCGAAATGACCGGCAGGGTCGGGCGTCTTCTCGTCTGTGAGGAGATTGATTCCTTCGTCCACCACCGTCACGACAGCCATCGTGCCTGTCGCCGCGGTTCCGCGCGCGTCGAGATTCGCAACGACCGTCGTGCCGTTTGTCTTTCCCGCCTCGACCTGCGCCGACATCATGACAGGACATTCGTTTTCTGCCGGACGAACGGGGATGGAGACTTGACCATGCGCGCGCACCGCCAGATGTCCGGCATTCTCTGCAACGCTTTGCACCACGGAGATTGTCACGTCCACGTTCGGTGCCCATGCCCGCTCGACAGGCCTCAGGCACACTTCGCTCGTGACATTGGTGAGATTCAGCACATGGGCATAGACAGTGCTCTCACGCATCACGGTGAGAAGTGCCGCGCCGGCGAAAGGGGCTTTCACAAGCAAGCGCGGGACCTCACCCACGCGATAGAACGCCTTGTCAGGACGCATCGAAACAACCGTGGGATTGCCGAGCGGTGCGCGCACGGTCTCGTCGCCCCAGCGGCTCAAGTAGAATGTCCGCGCGAACGAAACGCCGCGCGCCTTGTCCTCGATCGTGAGGACGTATTCGCCGCATTCAGTTGTCGGAAGAAAGATCGTCGAGTCCCTGTCAGGGAACGTCGTGACGGGAATTTCCTCCGCGACCGTCGCGCGGATATGCTCGCAGTCCCACGAATGCCAGCCGTTCGCGTTCTTGCGGTAGGCGTAGACCGAATCGACGCGCTCGACCTTCGCATGAAGCGTCTGTCGCTCCGTCCAGCGTTTTCCGTCTGGAGCGACGCATGCGACTGCAATCTGCGGCTTTCCTTCTTCGGGCATGCGCAGCCATGCGGGCAACGTCGTACCGATATAGTACGGATAATAATGGCACGTTACGCTTGCGCGGGCCGTCGCCGGCCGGCCGCCGTCCTCAAATACCACGCCTTGGACCGTGGTGCGCACCGATGCCTTCGGCCGTCCGGAATCCGACCAGATGTTGGCGGAAAATATCGTCGATCCATGTTCGTCGAGCGTCTGCTTTTCAAGGGTACGGAATGCCGGTTTCAGTTCGAGGTCGTCATTCCCGAAATGGTACCCCTTCCATTCCTTCGGCTCAAACGGGAGGTCCTCGAAGTTGACGGCCCCCTCGCATGTGAGCGCCGTGGCCGGGCCGCCGTAGAGGTGTTCGGCCTTGACCGTGAATGTAAATTGTTGCGGGACGGCGTTGGTTGCCGGTTCCACCACGACTCGGATTTGCGGCGGCGCGAAATCCTCGACCTTGATCGGGCGCCGCCCCAGGCTGCGACCGTCCTTGCCCGGCAGCCGCAGGTTGAATGTCCATGTTCCGCTCTGCTGGTCGGCTGGTACGCGGAAGTTCTCGCAGGATAAAGCCCCGTTCTCGTCGGGAATCAATGTTCGTCGCGCGTAGACGTGGCCGTCCGGGGTGACGAGCGAGACGTCCACCGGAAACGGCTTGGGAGCCTTCATCGTCCCGTCGCGAAGCAGGGCGTGGAGAAAGATCGGCTCGTCGTGCCGGTAGATGCCGCGCTCCGTCCAGAGGAACGCCGTACATGCGTTCGGCGCAAGATAGTTTTCGCGCGCGCCGTCCGCCATGGTCTCGTCTACCTTCATGGAATCGCGGAGCGCAAGGAAAGACATGTCGTTCCCGTCGGGAGACGTGGCCACCACAACGAACGGCGCACCCTTCGCGACGCGACGTGCCACGCACCAGCCGTTCGTGTCCGTGACGCCTTCGGCAATCTTGATGTTCGCCGTGGAGAAGATGTCGATCCGGCAGCCTGACGCTGGACGGCCCGTCGTGAACGACGTCACCCACACGCCCGTCTCGTCGCCGCTTTGCCGTACGCTTAGTCCAAGGTCGGTCAGGCACACCAGCCGATAGCGGTTAGGGTTCGCGTTCTTGTTGTTTCTTTCCCAGTAGCTGACGTCCAGGCGAGGCTTGTCGCCGTTGCGGACGGCCACGAGGTAGATGCCGTTCGTCGGCCCGCCGTTGCCGTTCGGAACAATCGGCAACTCCGTCGTTTCCTTCTCGTTGAGACGGTTGCTGCAGGGCCAGTCGCGTTCCGTCGCTTCGCCGGCGAGCTCGCCCGTGTCCTCGCGGTCGGCCCCGACGTCGTCCCCCACGCGCCAGTCGTAATTCGAGTAATGGGCGTACGCGCTTTCCTCGCGTGCCAGCATCTGTACGACGTTTTGCGGCGCGACGCGGCGAATCTCCGAATGTATTTTCGCGGCGTTGACGGACTCGATGGCGAGCGCATGCCTTCCACCCGGCGGCAGATAGCGTCCGTCGGCGGCGAACTTCACGTACGGAGTACGGTCGTTGCGACGGAAGGTATGGATGAAATCCTCCGTCAGAGACCCATCCGATGCCGGATTGACGCCCTTGCCGTAGAGCGGAAGACCCTTTCGGACGACGAGCGTCACGTTCGTGCGGAAGGCGAACTCGCCCGTGACGATCAGATGCGGCTCATACCGGGATGAGCGATAATTGTAGCGCGCGTCGTACCGAAACCCCGCAACGCCTTCGCTCATCGGCGCGACGCGCACGTAGCGGCGTATGGCATCCATGTCAGGCCGTTCGGAAAGGCGGACGTCCAAGCTTGTCTCACCGTCGTACACGACGCCCAGGACCTTCATCTGTGGCGGAATTTGCGCGACCGTGTTGGTATCCGCCTCGGTATTCCCGTCATTCAGCACCGCATTGCCCTCGGGATCGCTCTGGACAGGGCGTGCGTTCGCGGGCAATGTCAGAATGTCGCCCGGCCGGATAGAATCGTCGACCGAGAGAGCATTTGCGGCCATCAGCTGCGAAGGAGAGACGCCGAAGGCGATGGCGATCGAGACGATGTCGTCCCCCTCCCGAACCGTATATTTCATCTTCGCAGATTCGTCTGCGATTTTCGTCCGAACTGTATTCTCATTTTCTTTTCGTTGCCGAGAATTGTTCTGCTCTATGTTCTCGTTCAGCGGTGACAGGACGGACACGTTGTTCTTCCTCTCATAGGCGCGGACGGCCTGGTACATCCAGCACATGCCCGCCGCGCACCCGATTGCGACGGCCACGCTGGCCGCCAGGGCGAAAACCACGATCTTCTTCTTCATGTAGCAACTCCGATTATTGTCTGTTCACCCTCTTACTCGCGCCGTCCCGCCGCATCTTACGCGAAATCATGCTATACTATCCGCATGACTTCCATTCCGCCTACATCCGTCTCGCTTCTAAAAGCCATTTCCGATGGCACGGCGTCCGCCCGCTGGACGGACTTCTACCAACGCTACGAGCCGGCCATGCGCGGATTCCTGCGCGAGCGATTTCCGTCCGTGGAGGCGGACGACGTCATCCAAGAGACGCTGCTCTCCCTCATGAAGGCGATGCCGGACTACCATTACACGCCCGACCGAAACGGCCACTTCCGCAACTGGCTGATGGGCATCGTCAAGCACAAGGCCCTCGACGCCGTGCGGCGCGCGACGACCTTCTCGAGCCTCAAGGAAAACATGGCGAAGCTAGACGGAATGAACGCCGCCGCGCCGACGGTGCCTGCGGACGACGACTCATGGAAACAGGCCGCCATGGAGGCGGCCATCGAGCAGGTGATGTCGGATGCGTCCATCACCGCGCGGACGCGCGAGGTCTTCCGCCACGTGACGCTCATGCACGAGCAACCGGAAGACGTGGCGCGTCAGTTCGGAATCTCGCGCAACAACGTCGATCAGATCAAGAAACGGATGATCGACAAGCTTTCCGCGCTCGTCGCCGCCATGACGGCCGGCTACCGGTAACGCAGCAGCATCTGCGCGCGCGCGTTGTTCTGGCGCGCCGCGCGATAGAGCCATTTCTCGCCGAGCTCGACGTCCTGCTCTACCCCGATTCCGTCCAGGTAGCATTCGCCCACAAGTGTCTGCGCGGGCGCATGTCCCTTCTCGGCGGCCTCCATCGCCAGGCCGAATCCCATCTCCTGGTCTTTTTCGACGCCGTAGCCGTGCAGGTAGCAGAACGCCAGGTCGTTCATCGCCCCCAGGTTGCCCTGCGTCGCCGCCTTCGTGTACCAGCTCGCGGCCTCCTTGAGGTCCTTGTCGCATCCCCACCCCCTGAAGAGACACAACCCCAGCGACGCCTGCGCGGCGACGTTACCCGCCTCGGCGGACTTGCGATACCACGAGACGGCCGTCACGCGGTTCGTCGCCGTGCCATGTCCGTAGAAATACGCTTCCGCCACGACGGCCTGCGCAAGAGCGTCTCCCGCCTCTGCCAGCGGCAGCATCCGTTGCAGATAGTCGACGTCCGCCTCGTCTGGCCGTTGCTCATGCGCCGCCGCAAGGGCTTCAGCAGAAGGTTGATCGGTCTGCGGCCCGACCGATGCGGGGTTTGACAGGACGGTCGACGGCCGACCTCTGACGGCGTGCGTTACGGTGGCGGCCGCCAGCAGCGAAAGAAAGACGCAGAGGATCATCGGACGATGCCGATGGCGGATCGCCGCCGCGAACGCGTCCGCCGAGGGATATCGGTCGCCCGGCAGTTCGCGCGTCGCGCGTCGGATGATCGGCTTGACGGCTTGCGGCGGATGGCCTTCGTAGAGAAACCGTAGAATCTTGCCGAGCGCAAAGACGTCGCTCTGGACGGACGCTTCGCCCTTCAGCAGCTGTTCGGGCGCGGCAAAATCAAGCGTACCTACGCCGACCGGCTTTCCGTCGACGACGGAGATTCCGCGCGCGTGCCGCCCGATCGGATCAGGTCCGTTGCCGCGCTTCTTGATCAGTCCCAAGTCGATCAGCACGGGATCGCCGTTTGTGCGACGCAAGATGTTTCCCGGCTTGAGGTCGCGGTGGACATAGCCGGCCTCGTGGAGTCGATGGACGGCCTTGGCGACCTTGTTCATGAAGCGCGGCACCTCCGCGCGCGGCATGGGATCCGGCAACGGCTGGAGATATTCCATCACGTAGTACGGCTTGCCGTCCACCTTCCCCGCGCCGAGGAAGCTCGGCAACGCCGACAGCGAAAGGAAGCGCAAGGCATCGGCCTCGGCGAGAAACCGTTCCCTGAGGCCGCGCGTCTCGTTCACCAGCAGCTTGAGCGCGCCTTCATGCCCGAAACGGACATTCTGGACGCGGTACACCTCGGCCGAAAGCCCCGCCCCCAGAAACACGGCAATGCGCCATTCGCCGACGACGGCACCAGGCTTGAGTCGCCCGCACGCGCCCCTTTCAGGCGTACGCGCGGCCAACCATCTCTCAACCCCCGCGTCCCCCATGTTCAAGTTCCTTGACGAGTGCGGGAAGGATCTCGAAGAGGTCGCCCACGATGCCGAGGTCGGCCACGCCGAAGATCGGCGCGTTCGGGTCGGAATTGACGGCAATGATGACGTCGGCCCCGCGGATGCCTTCCAGATGCTGGATGGCTCCGGAGATTCCGAAGCAGAGGTAGAGCTTCGGCGCGACGGTCTTTCCCGTCTGCCCCACCTGACGCGCGACAGGCGCCCAGCCGGCGTCCACGCAGGCGCGTGAACAGGAGACTTCTCCGCCCAGCAGCTCGGCCAGACGAAAGAGCAGCTTGAAGTTCTCGGCGCTCTTGAGGCCGCGTCCGCCGGAAACGAGGATGTCGTGCGCCGCAATGTCGATCGCGTCGGGATCGCGCACGGTCTTCACGAGTTTCGTCTGCGGCGCGATGAGTTTCAGCGCCTCCAGCAGCACCTTTCCCTTACGCGCGGGATCGGGCGGCGCCTTCTTGAACACCTTCGGGCGGACGGTGGCCATCTGCGGACGATGGTTCGGCGTCATGATCGTGGCCATGATGTTGCCGCCGAACGCGGGCCGCGTCTGATGCAGGAGCATCTGCAGCGCACCCGTGTCCTTGTTTTTCGTCTCTTCCACCTTGAGCATCGTGCAATCCGCCGTGAGGCCCGTGCGCACCTTTACCGCCACGCGCGCGAAGAACGCGCGCCCTACGGCCGTCGCGCCGGCGAGGATGACCTCGGGCTTGTGCTTCTCGATCAGCTGGCTCACGGCATCCACGTAGACGTTCGCCTCGTAGTCCGCGAGCGCCGGATCGTCCACCTTGTAGACGATGTCCGCGCCGGCGGCAACGAGGCTTTTCTCGAGCTCCGGCGAAAGATTGTGTCCGATGAGGATGGCGGCCACCTGCGCGCCGTCGCCGCGCTGCGCCTTCAGCTCCAGCGCCTTGGCGAGCAGCTCGAACGCCACCTCCGCGATCACGCCGCTGGTCTGTTCTGCGAACACCCAGATGTTCTTGTACTTCTCGATGTTCGCCGTTCCGTAGATTTCCTGCCTGACCTCGGAGATCGCCTTGAACGGGCAGGCCGGCACGCAGGCGAAGCACGCCTTGCAGGCGGCCGGGTCGACTTCTGCCAGCTTGCCGGCCTTGTTCGCGCCGGGCGCGTCAATCATCTTGAGCGCGCCGAAGCCGCAGCCCTTCACGCACTTCGTGCAGCCTTTGCACTTCGCCGGATCGATGAAAATCGGTGCGTCGGCCATGTCACTTCACCAAGCCTTTCTTTGCGAGGAAGTCGGCGATTGCCTTCGCGCCGGCCGCCGCGTCGCCGCGCGCGTCAACCTTCTCGCCGCCGCCCTTCACGGGCGGCGGAAAGATCGTGACGACCTTCGTGGGCGACCCTTTCAGGCCGATTCGGATCGGATCGGCGCCGATGGCCTTCTCGTCCAGGATCGTGATCTCGGTCTTCGCCGCGCGCATCGCGCCCGCGAGCGGGGCGAAGCGGGGCGTGGCGGCTTCCTTCAGGACCGTCATCACGGCGGGAAGCCGACCTTCGATCACATGCTCGCCGTCGTCCATGACGGTGGTGACGGCAAAGGACAGGTGGGCTGGCGTCCCAGCGCCCCCGCCCATGGTTATTTCTTTTACGTATGTCACCAGCGGCACCCCGAGGAACTCGCTCACGCCTGGGCCGACCTGTGCGGTGTCGCCGTCGATCGCCTGCTTGCCGAAGAGCACGAGGTCGGGCGTCTTGCCGCCGCACGCCTTCTTGATCGCCATCGCCAGCGTGTAGGACGTGGCCAGCGTATCGGCACCGCCGAAGGCGCGGGACGACACGAGAAACGCATCGTCCGCGCCGCGCGCAAGCGCCTCGCGCAAAACGGCCGTCGCCTGCGGCGGTCCCATCGAGATCACCGTCACGTGCGCCCCAGCCCGGTCCTTCAGGCGAAGGGCTTCCTCCAAGGCGTACTCGTCGAACGGGTTGACGATCGACTCCACGCCCTCACGCATCAGCGTGTTGGTCTTAGGGTTGATCCGGACGTTCGTGGTGTCCGGCACCTGCTTCACGCAGACGACGACGCGCATCTCTTACTTCTCCACGCCGAAACGGTATTCGGTGTGCGACTTGAACGTCTCGCCCGGCTTCAGGACGGTGGACGGGAAGTCAGGACGGTTCGGCGAGTCGGGCGCGTGCTGCGTTTCGAGCGCCACGCCGGCGAACTGGCAGAGGTGCTTGCCGGCGGCCTTCGCAGGGATGGCGTCCGTCATGTTCTGCGCGCCATACATCTGCATGCAAGGTTCTGTGGTCCAGATTTCCATCGTGCGGCCCGAGACGGGATCGCGCATCTTCACGGCCTGTTTCAGCTTGCCGTTCTCGCCACGCAGGACGAAGTTGTGGTCATACCAGTTGTCCATCGCCGCAAGCGCCTTGTCGGCCTTCATGAGGTCGGCCTTCGCGCCGATCGGGCGCAGCTCCGTGAAGTCGAATCCCGTGCCCTTGACGGACGCGTTCTTCGTGGGAATCAGGCCGGGGGTCGTCTGCGTGTACTCGTCGGCGAAGATCTGGAGCTCCTGTTTCAGCACGTTGCCGCTCGACTCGCCCGCGAGGTTCCAGTAGGAGTGGTGCGTGGGGTTGATGACGGTGGTCTTGTCCGTGGTGGCCTCGTAATCCACCGTCCAGACGTTGTTCGGCAACACCTTGTACGTCACCTTGCACGTCACGGTGCCCGGGAAACCCATCTCGCCGTCCTTGGAGACATAGACGAGCTCCAGCCCCTGCACGGGCCCCATGCGCAGCGGACGCGCCTTCCACACCTTCTTGTCCCAGCCCTCCGGACCGCCGTGGAGGTTGCAGTGACGCTGCGTGGCTTCTGTCTTCTTGTCCTCGTTGATCGGCAGCTGGTATTCCTTGCCGTCGAGCGTGAACTTGCCGTCCGCGATACGGTTGCCGTAGCGACCGATGAGCGTGCCCAT
>CAMNLN010000105.1 GCA_946543025.1 uncultured Verrucomicrobiota bacterium | reverse complement strand
CGGAACTTCTATTGTTCGATCCGGTAAAACATCAAGGTCTCGGTCGGGCGGGGAACGGAAAGCGTCGCCGTGCCATCGGCGTTGAGCGTCGCCGTGACAAGCGATTCCTCCAGCAACGCCTCGTCGCCGGCGGGAAGCGGCAGTGCCGTGCCTGCCCGGACGCGCAAGCTCGCATATCCGCCTGCCATCCAATCCGCCGGATCGGACGCAACGGTGATCGTCACCGCCGTCTCTGTCAAGGCAATGCCCGTGATCGTGAGTCCGTCAGGTCCCGTCACCGCCACAGCCACGGTGTCCGCGCCGGACACGTTGGCCCGCCACCGCCACGTCTCCTCGCCGACCTGCGTCGAGAACAGGTGCGCGCCGTCCGGAAGCCACAGGTAGACCGCCCCGGCGTCATCGGCAAAGATGTCGGACGTACCGTAGCCAGTCAACCCGTCCAGGACCACTTTCGCGCCCGGAACAAGATTCGTGACGGTCACGCACCAGACGCGCACGTTCGAGCCGTTGACCGGCAAGGTCGAGATCGTCGGGTTGTCGCCCGTCACGTGCAACGATCCGCCCCGAATGGTATTTCCGCGCCCCGACGAGCTGATCGCGTCTGCAGTCACGAGGTTGACGGAGCCGCCATTCGCGATCACCGTTCCTCCGTTCTGGAAGTAGCGCACGCCTGTCTCGTAGTATCCGCCGCCGATCGCCGAGGCGTACATCCCCCCCACCGCAGTCACGCGCCCTCCGTAAACCGAAAGATTCCCGCCCTTGCCGCGCCAACCGCCGCCGATGCCCGCGCCGTTCATGCCGCCGCGCGCCTCCACCACGCCGCCGTAGATCGACACGTACGAGCCGTTCTCGCGTTGTCCGCCGCCGATGCCGGCCGCGTTCTGTCCACCCACCGCCAGCAGCGTCCCCGTCCCCTTGACGTCCAGATACGCGTCGTACTCATAATAGTTCCCGTTACGCTCGATTGTCGCGCTCGTGCGCACGCCGGCGCAGTTTTCGCCCGACATGAGGACGTTCGTCCCCGCAAGCGTAAGCGTGGCGGAAAGCCCGCCGTTGACATGCATCGCCGACCGTTCCACGTTCGTCACGCACAGCACGAGGTTGGAGATGATCGCGTTGACGTACCCTGCGGAGACAACGACCGACACGTCGCCGTCCGTGTTCGTGCCGGAAAGGGTATAGTCTCGCGAGTTGGACGAAAGCGTAAGGACCGCCGTGTCGATGTCGTAGCTCCACCCCTCGCCCGAAAGCGCCGCCACGTCCGTGCCGTCGACGGTTACGCCCGTTGTCCATTCCGTTGCGACGACATCCGCGTCATCAACGACCGCAATCATCGCCCGCCCGTCCTTGAAGAACACGTGCGTCCCGTTCGGAAGCCAGAGGTACACCTTGCCTTCGGCATCCGCCACAAGACCGTCGGCGTCGTACCCGCCAAGGCGGTCGAACGTCGGCGTCGTACCCTCCGCCAGATTCTCGACGGTCACGCACCAGACGCGCTCCGTGCCGTTGGACGGCGCAGGCACGACGGTTCCTTCCTGCGCGTGCAACGAACCGCCCGTCACCAGCACCGATCCCCCGGCGCCGCCCGCGCCGACGCCCACGTCCGAACCTCCGCCCGCGCCGCGCGCGACAATCGTCCCGCTGGCGATCTTAATCGTGCCGGCGTCAGGGAAGTCGCCGTCGCCGCCGATGCCGGCGCCGCCGGCGCCGCCGATTGCCTTCAGCGTACCTCGTCCGGAAACCTCGACTGTGAAGCCGTCGCCGACCGCAAGCGCGGCGGCGTTCGTGCCCGCCTCAAGCTCGTTTACGCCCGCGACGACGACCGAGCAGCGATTCGTCGCAAATACGCTGATCGGCGCATAGTAGTCTTGCGTCCCGCGCAGGACAAGGTTGCTCACCGTCAGCGTCTCCACCGTCGGCTCCACCATGATCGCGACCTTGCCCTGCACGTTCGTGCCGCAGACGGTGCGATTTCTGGAGAACGACAGCGTACCTTGCGCGAACTGCCACCCGTCGCCGCGCCGATAGGCGACGTCGATGCCGTCCACGTAGACGCCAGTCAGTTCAAACAGCTCGGCGATCACGGCTTGTTCATCCACGTCCGCCACGTACAGCACGCCGTTCGCCGTCAAGAAATGGATGCCGTTGGTGAGCCAAAGATAGACCGAACCCGACTCGTCGGCCACGATGCCCTCCGTGCCGTAGCCGTCCAGACCCTCGAGCGTCACGGGGGCGCTTGGCGAAAGGCCGGGGACGGTCACGCAGTAAACTTGCTTGACGTTGTTGGACGCCGCCGGCGACAGACGCCCCAAGACCGGCAGCACGGAGCCGCCGAGGATACGCGTCTTTTCGGTAACGAAGTCGCTCGTCGGCCCGTCGGCCCGCACGCGCACCGTGCCGCCGACGATCCGAACCGTTCCGCCGACAATGCCCGCGCCTTCCTCGCCGCCGAACGCCTCCAGAACGCCGCCGCCGCCAATCTCGAGCGTCGCCCCGGACTGGACTTCGATTCCCGCCCGGGCCACGCCGGACTGCAAGGTGTTTGTCCCCGTCACTTCCAGCGTCATGCCGCCGAACACACGGAACACCGACTCCGCCTGTCCGTTCGTCGTCATAAGGCAAAGGTCGTTGAGCGTAACGGAAGTCGCGTTGGACACGACCACCACGACTTCGCCCAGCAGGTTGGTCCCCGAAAGCGCAAAGGCGCGCGCAGGAGCGTCAAGCACGAGCATGGAGTCGTAAGCATCGTACGTCCAGCCCTCGCCCGTTCCAAAAGCTGCGTCCCTGCCGTCGACGGTGACGCCTGTCATCCACTTCTCCGCCACGGCGCCTGCCGCCGTCACCTCGGCCCTGTAGGGTTCGCCGTCCACCGTGAAGTTGCGCCGCCCCTCGTTCAGCCACAGGTACACCTTGCCCGCCGCGTCTGCATAGACGTGAGAAGTGTCGTAGGCGGGGAGGCCTGCGATCGCAACAGACGCGTTCGGCTCCAGGCCTTCCACCGTCACGAGACGGCAGGGGCCGACCGCGTTGGTCACGGACGAAAGCGTCGCATGGAGCGATCCGCCGTCTACGCAGACCGCACCTCCCGATTGCTCGACGGCGGACAGGGTGCCGCCCGCGAAGGTGAACGCCCCTCCCCCGCC
Organism: uncultured Verrucomicrobiota bacterium; assembly: GCA_946543025.1. Lineage (GTDB taxonomy): Bacteria > Verrucomicrobiota > Kiritimatiellia > RFP12 > UBA1067 > RUG572. Next base: position 7,105 of record CAMNLN010000105.1, on the reverse strand, counting down.
GATCGCACCGTTGAGGGACACAGGCGTCTCCGTGCGTACGCGCGCCAAGACGCCGTCCTGCGCAATGGCCGAAACGACCCACACGCTCGCCGTACCCGCCAGCAGATAGTCGCCGTCCGCCGTGAACCGGATCTCGCCCGTCACGCCATCGTAGCTCCAGCCGTCGCCCGTGCGCAACCCGATGTCCAGTCCGTTCACGGAGACGCCCACCCGCCCCACGGCCGTCGTCGCCGCGCCGGCCACCACGGCGACGAACGACTTGCCCTCGACCGTAAATTCGTAGTTGCCGTCAGGCAAGTACAGGAACAAGTTTCCGTCTTCGTCCGATTTCTTCGGCCCGACCAGGTACTTCTCGGGGATGTTGCCCTCCACTCCCATCGCCGTCTCGGGCGTCAGGCCAGGCACTGTCACGCAGTAGCGGGTCTCGCCCTCGATGTCGATGCCTTCCGGCGGATCGCCCACGCAGACGGCGACGACATCCTGCTTGTAGACAGTGCTGACCCCGTTGGAATATGTCTGGTACGGGTATGGCGTCGTATAGTAGAGTCCGTTCGCGGTCAGGACGCGCGCGTGGTTCGTCGGCGTCAGCCAGATGCAGATACGCCCGGCCTCGTCGGCGACCAGACCTTCCGTGGAGTAGGTTTCGGGAATCGCCAGGCAGCTGACCACGGCGGAGGCGTTTGGCGTGAGATTGGAGATCACGACGGCGTAAAGCTCGTTCCCAGCCTCGTCCACGGGCCGCGGCGACGCTCTCATCGTGGTGCCCAAGACGCTTCCTCCCGCGATGACCATCGACCGTTTGTTGTCGTCGTAGTCAGGGGTCGTGTTTCCGGTGCTCCGCACGAAGTCCGAGCCGGTGCCGGTGCCGCCCCGCGCGACGACCGAACCGCCCGTCACGATCACGGCGTCGTTCGGCACGAGGACCTTGCCGTTTCCGGCACCGATGCCGGCCGCGCTCTCGCCGCCCCGGCACGTGACGTAGCCGCTTTTCACGACGATGTTGCTCGTCGTGAGGGTCGAGTTCTCGCCGCCGCCGATGCCGGCCGCATGGTATCCTCCCGTCGCGTCCACCGTGACGTTCTCGATCACGATCTTGCCCGGCGCGCCGTACCCGCCGGCCGATCCGATGCCCGCGCCGTAGTAGCCGCCGCGCGTCGTCAGGACGCCCGAACCGGTGCTCCTGAGCGTAAGCGAGGCGCCGGACGGCACCTCGATGCCGGCCGAATATTTCGCCTTGTTCCTCGCGTTTGTGCAGACGAGCGTGTTGGCGCCGACCAGGTTCAGGGTGCAGGTGTTGGAGACGACGAACGCCGAGTAGTCGTTGTGCTGCCAGACGGAGAGCGTCAGGTTTTCCAAGGTCACGTTCGTCGGTCCGTTCTCGGGAATGACGACGCTGATGTTGCCGTCGTGCAGGCTGCCTGAAATGGTGTACGCGCGGGTTCGGTCGGTGAGGAGAAGCCGGCCCGTCTCCTCCTTGTAGTTCCAGCCCAGGCCGCTCGCCGTCACGCCGTCGGCGACATGCTCGTCGTTCACGAACAGGCCGTCAAGCTGTCCGGGGTTCTTCGGCGCCCAGTGCGCGTAGAGCGTGACGTCGGAGGTGGAGAGAAAGGCGGCCAGAACGGCCACGTTGTTCGTGCCGTACCATTGCGTACCCCCGCCGTTTTCTTCCGTGAACCAGCCCTTGAAGTTGTAGGCGTTGCGCACGGGAAGTCTCGGCGCGGGCGGCAGCGCCTCGCCCAAGATGGCCGTGTTCGTCACATTGACGCGGCTCGCGTCCCTGAAGATCAAATTGTGCCGCATCTCCTCCATGGTGCCGGAAATCGTCCGATAGCGGAACGCCGTCCCGACGAAGGTGGCGCCGCTGGCCACGAATATCGTCCCGCCGCTGCCAGTCGTTCCGACGTTCCCGCCGGAGCCGCCGTAGCCGCCCCAGTTCTTGCCGCGGCAGGACTTCCTGTCGTTGCGGTCCCATCCCGATCCGTTGCCCTTGCCGCCCTCGCCGCCAGCCGCGTCCGGCGTGTCATGGCTGCTCTGCGCGTACCAGTGCCGGCCGCCGTTGCCGCCCGCGCCGCCGCCGCCGCCGCCCGCACCGCCGGGACCGACGCCGTAGTCGGCCTTCTGGCCGCCGCCGCCGCCGCCGCCGCCGCCGCCGCCGCCCGCCCAGAACTCCCATGTCCAGTATTCGTTCGCGCCGCTTCCCTTGCTTCCCCGGCTTCCGCCGGATCCCGCCGCGCCGGGCGTCGCCTCGAGCGTCACCGTGCCGAGGAGGTAGACCGTGCCGCCGTCCGACGGCGTACCGCCAACGCCGCCGTTCCCGCCGGAGGGGCCGTTATTGTCGAAGTTGCCCGACCAACGCGACGTGGAGACCTGCGATTCCCAGCACGCGCGCCCGCCGCCGCTGCCGCCTTTGCCGCCGCTGCCGCCGATTCCCGCCCCGGCGCCGCCGCCGCCCGCGCCGCCATTGCCGCCCGTCCCGGCGGTGGTGTGATCGTAACCTATCGAGGCGCTCGACCCGTTGCCGCCGCCGCTGCCGTTCCCCGCCTTGCCGCCCGTGGCGATGACCTTGCCGCCGCCCGTGAGGACGAGCGTGGAGCCGTTCCGAAGGTAGATGCCGGCCGCGCCCCCGCGCGTACCGTTGGAATCGCTCCCGTTTAGGGTGAGCGTATGTCCGGCGGGGATGTAGATCGTGGCCGTCGCGTTCAGCGCCACGTCAAGCGCGCTGTAGCCGTTCTCCCCCGTGATGGTCGGGTTGCCCGTCACGGTGTAGACATACCCGTCCTTCAGCTCCTTCCATCCGCTCCCCTCGGCGATGGTATCCGTGTTGTCCGCCCGCGCCCACAGCGCGCACGCCATCCACGCCAACGCGAATCTCTGCCATCTCCGCCTCAACGCTCGACCTCTCAACTGTTCAACGCCCTCACATGTTGTTGGCGTTGCCCACCAGGACCGTGTTCAGGCTCTTGAGGATGTTCGAGATCATGTCATACGCCTGGTCGCGCTTCGCGGTCAGCGACTGCAGCTCGATCATCTTCTGCTGGCTGAAGCTGTTCTTCTCGTCCATTTTTGCTTCAACCTGCGTAATGAAGTCATCAAACTTGATCTCGACGTCCGCGTATTCGCTGTTGATCCACACGGCCTCGGGACGGTTCGGACCGAAGTCGATTCCAATGCCGTACCGCGAGTCGGTCAGGAAGTCGTAGTACGACACCCCGTTGTACGGCGCGGTCGTAAGGTATAGAGTCTTCAACGACTTGTACTTCCGCTCCGACTGCTCCGACGCCGCAAAATCGACGATCGTCTGCTCGATCTCCGTCATCGCCTCCAGCTGTGAAGAGGTGCCGTTCATTTCTTCCATCAGCGCGATGATGTCGACCTCCAGCTTCGAGGCCCGATCAAGGCAGAGCGCCATGACGAGCTGCCCGATGGACAGCTCGCGAAGCGTACCGTCCGCGTTCGTGATGCCTTCCACCGTGTAGGCACGCGCCGTCAGGCGCCGCCCCGTCTCCTGGTCTACCATCGAAAGGTCAAACTCTACCGTTCCAATCGCCATTTTCTTTCCTCCATCTTGTCGTCAGATCGTCGTATCGTCAAAGCGTCACCTGAAGTTCGCCGCGTCCTGGTCCATCGACTGTCCCATCGTCCGCACCACGCCGGACGAGGTGGAATAGGCCACGTCGCGGCGGTTCACCAGCGTCTGCAGGTCGATCATGTCCTCCTGCTGGGTCTGGGCGAGGATGTTCATCTTGTCCTGGAGCGCCTTCGCCGCCTGCATCCGCTTGTCGTACGAATTGATGTCGGCCGGCAGGCTGTCCGCCGAAATGCCCATCGTGTTCACGAGAAAGCCCTTCGCGTCCGTCCAGTTCGCGGTCCCCTCCGCGATCCGCTTCAGCCAGTCGGCCGCGTCGTCCAGCTTCTGCGAGCCAGCCGCCATCATGTTCATCTTTGTGACGCTCTGCCGCTCGTACGCCGCGGCCGAACGCAGGCAGACAGCCTGGACGAGCTGCCCGAGCGTCAGGGCCGAAGCCTGGTTGCTGTCGTAGAGGAAGATCGCGTCGCTCCCCGTCGGCGCGTACCTGTTCGTCGCTATCTGAACGTTATTGATCGCCATCTATCCCTCCTACAGGTTGCGGATCAGGTTGCTTCTCGTGTCGCTGATGGAGGTCATCAGGTTCGTCGCCGTGGAATACGATTCGTCGCGGCGGTCCACCAGCGACTGCAGGCGGCTCATGTCCGTCTGCGCGGCGTTGTTCAGGCTGTCGATCTTGGACTTCACCTTCTGGATCATGCCCGCGATCGTCTTCTTGTTCGCGCTGTACGAGCTCCCGTTCGACACCCATCCCGCCTGGTAGAAGTCGGCGCGCTCATCCCTGTCGCTCGGACGGCTGCTTTCGGAGCTGTAGTCCGTGCACGGGGTTGCAAGCCTGTAACGCAGAAGATCGCCGGTGACGTCGGTCATCCAATCTCCCATGTCCAGATCCCCGTCATCGTCGCCGTCGAAGCTCGCCTCGATCTTCGTGAGCTCCGCAAGCGCGTTGCCAAGGGCGTCAAGGAGCGTGTTGCGCGTACGCATGCGCACGGACATCGGCGCGACCTCTCCCTCTACAGCCACGGCGCGCTTCTCGGCCACCGCCACCATCAGGTCCTGGAAATCCACCATCTTTCCGGCGAACGTGTAGTCGTTGAACGTGATCGCGCCCCAGTTCTGGCTGAGCGTCACGCTGTTGCTTTGGATCGTTGCCATTGTCCCGTCCTCCTTACATGTTGCCGATTGTCGAGCCGGACGCGTTCAGAGCCTTCTTCACGATCTTCGACGCGTTGGAGAACGCGTTGTCGCGCTTCGTGAGCAGGCTCTGGAGCGAAACGGTGTCCTGCTGCAGCTGGTTGTCCTCCACGTCGAGCGCGTACTGGATGTCGTTCTGCGCCTTCATCGCATCTCCGCGCTTTATCTTGTTGCCGCTCACCTTCATGGAGGTGATGCCATATCCGGCGACCGTGTTCGCCGCAGCCGTCAACGCGGAGTCTGCGTCGCTCTTGTCGTCGGGATCCTGATCGTCGGTCGTCATCGAAGCGAGAGCCTTCGCGAGGACGGCCAGCGCGTCGCCGAGGTCGTCCACCTTCTTCTGCCGCTGGCGCACCACCGCCCCGTAGCTCGACGCCGAGTTCTCGATGGCCGTGGACTGCCGGAACGCCGCGATGGTCAGCGCCGCCGCGAAGTCCTGCCCGGACAAGCCGTCTACGGTGTACTGCATCTGCTGCACACCGTAGACGGTCAGGCCTGGAATCGCGTTTTCTGTAACTAGGTTAGCCATGCCTTTCCCTTCACGCCTGGATCGCGTCGCGCATCGACTGCGCCTCGGCCTGACGAACCGCCTGCATCAGCTGGACGGCGGCGTCGACGACGCTCTGCGCCTGGTTGAACAGGTCCTTCGTCTGGTCGAGCTGCTCCTGCTCCTTCTGCTGGTCGGCGCCCATGCGCGTCGCCTCGGAGGTGATCGCCCCCGAGATGCTCTGCGTCATGCTCTGGAGCATGTTGCCGATCGCCGTGTTGATCGCGTTGATGCCCGTGAGCGTCTCGATGCGGCGCAGCGCACCCCTGTAGTCCATGTTGTTGTTGAGCCGCTGCGCCGCCGCGTCGGCGCCAATCTTGGCATGCCCCAGCGCCTCCTTGTATTCCGTCGGCGTCGATTTCAGGTCGGGCTTCATCAGTTCGTTGTTCACGTAGGCGCGGGCCATGTGCATCTTGTCGCGCGCGGCGGCGATCTCCTCCTTCGGTGCCTTCTGCGAGACGGCGTTCTCGTACTCGGTGGCGTAACGGTCCGCCTCCAGCTCGAGCGCGGCGCGGTATTCCCGGCGCGCCGTCGCGAGATCCTCCGGGGCGTTCGCCGCCTTCGCCGTCGCCTTCGCCGTGTCCAGCTCCGACTTCGCCGTCGTCTGCTCCTGCGTCCGCTGCTCGACGGTTTGCGTCGCCTGGGTCTTCGCGGTGTTGGCGGCTTCGAGGTTCCCCTCGGCCGTGATCACCGCGTCGTACTTGCTGAGCGTCCCGGCGGAAGGAACTTCGTTCTTGGCCTCGCACGCGGCGACGTATTCCGCCCTCGCCTGCGTCGCCGTCTTTGTTTCGGAGATTTCGGGGGCCGGGGTTCCCGCACCCAGCTCGTTCATCGCCTTCACGTGCGTGTTCAGTTGCTCTTTCGCCGTCGCGAGCTCGGTTTTCCGCGTCTCGACGGTAGTCGTCGCCTGCGTCTCGGTCTGCTTCGCCTCGGTCAGCCGCGCGTCCGCCTCGTTGAAGATCGTCTGCTTCGCGTCGACGGTCTTTGCGGCCTCGAACTTCGTCTTCGCCTCCAGCGTGTTGGCGCTGATCGTGTCCTTGACCCCGGCCGCGAGGCCCTCGGTCTTGATGCCGCCCTCGACCTTGGCCAGCTGCGCCTGCGCATGCTGTGGCGTGTCCGCGTTCTGCAGCATCGTCACCTTGTTCTGCGCCGCCTCCATGCCGGACATCCGCGCGGTGTTGACCTGCGTCTTGTACGCGGCCGCCTGCCCCGCGAGCATCCCCACCGAAACGGCCGCCGAGGCGACGCCGCACGTCACGCCCACCACGAGCCCCACGATCGCCGCGTTGCGCTGCGCGTCGGCCTGGGACTGGATGGAGTTCTGTATCTGCTGGTTCTGCGTGTTGCGAAGGTCGCGCGCCGCGTTGCGCTGGCTCTGCGCCACCTCCACCAGCAGAGCCATCAGCTGGTAGAGGTCGAACATCACGGCGCCGGTTGACTTCGACTGCGTCGCGGAGAGCGCGCCCGCCATCTGGTTGTAGACCTTCGTGATCTCGTCCTTGATGGCGGCGAGCTGCGTCTCGCTCAGGTTGAAGCCGGCGCCCCCGAGCTTCGTCATCAGCGACTCTATCGCCTCAGGCGTAACCGCCGACGGCAGCTCGAGGTCGTCCGGCATGTTCACTATCACCGACGCCACGCCATCGCCCAGCTGCGTCGTGAACGTCACCGAACGGTTCGTCTCGGACACCTTGCCGGCGTTGCTCGCTTCGTTCACCTGGTTCAGCAGGGCCTCCCAGCTGACCATCGTCGCATTCGTGTTGACTGTCATGCTCATTGCA
>CAMNLN010000104.1 GCA_946543025.1 uncultured Verrucomicrobiota bacterium | reverse complement strand
GAGAACGGCTTCTGCAGCCAGATATGCTTGCCCTTCGCGAGCGCGGCGCAGGCGACGAGCGTGTGCCAGTGGTCGGGCAGGCAGATTTCGACGGCGTCGATGGACGGATCGTCCAGCAGGTCGTGATAGTCGGCGAACGTCTTGACGGGCGCGCTCGCCTCGCCCGTCAGCTTCTGGTACTGCTTCTGGATGAAGTCGACGCCGTGCGCGAGGCGCTTGGAGTCGAGGTCGCACACAGCCGTGAAGCGGCAGAGGTCCGTGTACTTGATCGCGAGCGGGATGTCCATCGTGGTAGAGATGCGGCCGATGCCGATCACGCCCACGTTGACCTTCTCGTTGGCGGCGTACTTGCGCACGTTCAGCCCCGAACAGCCGGGGAAGATGAACGGAAAGGCGGCGGCCGATGCGGCGCCGAGGAACTGACGACGGTTAAGGTTCATTCTTGTTGTCTCCTTTTATCGTGATGAGTCCGACGCTACGCGATCTTGCCGAGCGCGATGAGCGTGAACACCATCGTGAAGATGGCCACGGTCTCGACGATGCCGAGCGCCGCGAGGTAGTTGGTGAAGCCCTGGTTCGTCTCGGCCTGGCTGTCGCACGCCGCCGCGCCCGCGCGGCCCTGGAAGAGCGCGGAGATGCCGATGCCGAGGCCCGCGAAGATGCCGAGCACGAGGCACGGCACGCCCGCGCCCGCGACGTTCGTCTTGCCCAGCATCAGGAACATGAGGATCATCCCGTAGAGCGTCTGCGTGATCGGCGCGCCCACGAACGAGAGCAGCAGGAACGGCGCCGGCTTGTTGGCGGCGTAGCACTTCTTCCACGCGCCCACGGCCGCCGTCGCCGCGAAGCCCGTTCCGAACGCCGATCCGGCCGCGCTCAGGCCCAGGCACGCGATGGCGCCCGCTACGATCATGAATTGGTCCATTTGACTTGTTCCTTTCTTTCAGTTTTTACGAAAAGGCGAAAAGGCGTAACCCGACCAGGAGACACCCTTGTGGTTCGAGAATTCCAGCGTGTTGAGGCGCACCGCGTGGACGAGGATCGAGAGCCCCGCCATCGCGAAGTTGAGCCCGTGCCCGATCAGCAGGATCAAAACCATCGGCACGATCTTCAGCCACAGCGGCAAGTCGAGGTTCATCGCCATGCCGTTGAAGTTCTCCGCCACCTTCACGGAGGCGAGGCCCACCGCGAACAGGCGCACGTAGCTGATGATGTCGCCGAGCGCGCTCATCACGTTCAGCGGCAGCATGCCCAGCTCCGCGCCGCGCGTCTTCAGCTCCGACGGCTTCACGGTAAACCCGAACACGAGCAAGAGCGACACGCCGAACACCCAGTACAGCGCCGTCGGTATCCCCGAGAAGATGCCCACGATCCAGTTGACGATGAAAAACATGAACACGAGCACGCCAGCCCAGCCGAACTCCGCAAGGCACGTCGTGTCGTTGATCTTGCAGATGCCGTTCCACATGCGCGCCAGGACGAGGTGGCTCACGCCGATCGTGAAGCAGAGCAGCATCATGTGCCCGTACGTGGGGTCGCCCAGCCACTTCACCGTCGCCCAATCCCGCGCGAACGGCAGGTTCGCCCCGAACCACGTGTTCGAGAGGATTCCCCAGACCACCGTCGCCGACGAGAACACGGTCAGGAGCGTCAACCAGCTACGCACGAGTGCCGGACGGTGCCGCGTCCCATCCTTCGGCTTCGTCTTGCGCCAGCCCCATAGCGTGAGCGCGAGGATGATCGCCCCGTACCCGCCGTCGCCCACGAGCATCGCGAAGAAGAGCGAGAAGTAGCACATGAACGGCACCGAGACGTCCGCCTCCGTGTACCCCGGCGCGATTCCCAAACCCTTGAAGAGCGCGGCCACCGGACGGAACAGCTTCGGCGGGCGGATGAGCGTGGGCGGCGTCTCGTCCGCACGCGCGTCGCGCACAAGGAGTCCCCACGCCTTCGTCACCGCCTTCGCGCGCAGGCGCGGCACGGAATCGACCGGAACCCATCCTTCGATATAGGACACCGCGCCCTGCGTAGCCAGCGCGTCCTGCGCGGCTGCGAACGCCACGCGATCCTTCAAGCCGGGATAACGGTCGGTGATTGCCGACATTCTCCCGCTCGCGGCGGCGAGAGCCGCCGTGATGGCGGCAATCTGCGCCTCCGCCTCCGCCAGCTTCGCCTGCGTGGCGGAAAGCCGTTCGGCCGGCAGCGGGACCTCAATCCAGCCTTCCGGGAGCATCTCGTCGAAGAACGCCTTGCGCTCCGGCGGCTGGCCCGGGCCCTGCGCCAGCTTCACGGGCACGCCCTCCGCGCGCAGTTTTTGCGCGAGCGCGGGATCGAAGTCGCCGAACGGCGCGTAGACGCGGATCGTCTGCCGCAGGACGTCGGCCTGCTCCGAAAGAGCCGCACGCTCGGCGTCGGCCTTCAGGACGGCCCCTACCAGATCGCCGTTGCGTACGGCATCGAACCGATCGGCACCTTCCGAAGCCGCGGCAGGACTCGCCTCGCGCGCGGCCTTGGCAAGGACGCGCGTCGCGCGTTCCGCGTCGGCCAACTCGCCTTTCGCGGCGGCGAATTCCGGCGAGGCCGCCGCCGAAAGATCAAGATGCACGCACCCCAGGTCGCGCAACGACTCGAGAGCCCTCTCGCCCTCGTTCGCCACGCACAGCAGCGTGAGACGCTTCATCGGGACGATCATGCCGCATCCTCCTCGCCCGTGCCGCGCGACTTCGCAATCTTGCCGCGCGTGACGGCGGCGGTCTGCTCGTCGCCGATCGCGATCTTGATGACGCGGATGTTCTCCCGGCAGTCGGGGATCTTCACCTTCTCGAAAAGGTTCACGCGCTGAGACGTGGTCCGCAGCTCCTCGGCCACGAGTTCGCGCTGGCGTTCAAGAACCGCCCGCTCGCACTGGAGCGCCAGCACGTCCGTCAGCGCCGCAACGGCATCATCCGTCCATGCGGGCGTCGCCCACAGGTCGATCGGCTTCACGTCCGTCTCGATGCCGTCGAACACGGGAATTTCCACGCCGGCGATGTTGGCGCTGGACGTCTTGACCTCCCTCACGGACACGAGGCCGCCCAGCAGATCCTCGCCCGTCGCGAACAGCCCCACCCACGCATCGAGGGCCTTGCGGACGGCCTGCTCCTTCGCGGACACGGCCTCGGCCTTGGCGACGATACCGGCAATCTCGCCCTGAAGCTGCTGTTTCTTCAGCTGCAGCATCGGCAAAAAGCGCTGGAAGCGCTTCAACGCGTCCGTCTGCGCCTTCAGTTCCGTCTTTGTCAGTTTGATCTTCGCCATAACCATTTCCCGCAAGGGAAACGATATTTATTATACACTTCCTACGGGACGGAATCAAGCGAGGCCGCGCGCACGACGATTTTCAGGGGCCCTTCAGGTAGGGGGCACAGGCGGCGAGGCGGCGGTCGATCTCAGCCTTCTCGGCGGGAGTGAGCGTGAACTCCTCAACGATCCACTTCCGGCCGCTCGTGTCGTCCTTGGGCGGACGCTTGCGCGTGTACGTGTTCGTGAAGACGCCCCGCTTCATCAGGACATAGAGGTGCGGGCCGCGCATCGAGTCGCTGCTGCCACCGAACGTCTCGCCGATGTTGTACATGAGGAGCAGCTTCGAGTAGGCGTCGATGAGCGTGCCGTCCTTGTCGCCGTTCTCCTGCTGCCGGAAAAGGTAGGCGAGGATGTCCGCATAGGCCGGGCGCTGCGTGATGATGCCCTCCGTGCCGAGGCGCGGCCCCTGGTAGAGCCACGCCTTCGCCCCCCAGCCGCTGAACACCGTGTGGATGACGGGCTTGGCAGCGATCAGCTGCGCCATGCGCGCGTTCACCTTGCCGCCAGGCGATTCCTCCTTCACATAGCCGAACACGTCCGGAAACTCCTTCGCGAGCGCGATCAGCAACTCAACGTCGGGCTGCGGACTCTTCCCGTTGTATGTCTGGATGATGACAGGGCACTTCGCGAGCGCGCCGAGCGCGCGGTAGTGCGCGGCGATGTCGTCCTGCGTCTTCGCGTCGTCAGGCGGACGCGCCAGGATCGCCATCTTGATGCCGTACTTCTCCATGAGCGCGTTCACGGTCTTCACGCGCGCGAGGGCGCGCTTGCTCGTCGTGCCGGAACAGATCGCCGAAAGGCGCGCCCTGAAGCCCGGCTTCGCCGCGCGCGCGGCGAGCGCGTCCAGCCCCTTCTCGTACTCGCCTTCCTTCACGAGGTCGACCACCTCGCCCGCCGTCGGCCACAGGATGCCCGCCACGCCGCACGAGTCCACGAACTCCGCCTCCTTCACGAGCGTCGGCACGTCCAGCGCGCCCTCCGCCGTCCACGGCGTGCACAGAAGCGGGAACGGTCCCCGCATCGCCGGATCTCCGCCCGCAAGCAGGAGTCCGCTCGCAAAGGCAAGCGAAATTGACAAGATGATTTGCTTTTTCATTGGCATTCCTTTTTAAGGTAAGGACATTCGCGTTTAGCAGCCGACATCCGGCACGACAATTCGACCATCCGGCCAACTCTTCACTCTACAGGTTGCACGCCCTGAGCGACACGTCGTGCACGAGCAGGTCGTGGTCGTAGAGCCACTGCGGGTTCGGCTTCTCGCCGCGGATGATCTCCGCCAGTTCCTTCAGCTGATCAGAATAACGGTCCTGCTGGATGCCGAAGTCGAGCTCGTTGAGGCCCTTCTTGTAGGGCGGCTTGTCCTTCTTCAGGTAGAGGCGCGCGATGATGCGCGGATCGACGGACTTCTTCGCCTTGCCGCCTTCCTCGCCCGTGTCGTGCTTCACCTTGCGGAAGTCCTCAATCGGCTCGATCTCGATCGTGCCGTCGGACCCGTCGATACGCAGGTGGCGGCGTGACTGCGTGCCCTTGGAGCAAACGGTGACCGTACAGGTGGTGCGCGGCCATTTCATGAGCGTGAACGTGTGGCTGGGCGTTCCCTCCGGGTCGCCCGGCGCGGGCATTTCCCAGGTCTTCACGTAGTCGGGCGCCACCTCGTTCATGAGCGGCAGCACGTACTCGATAATGTGACAGGTGAGCAGGTAGGCCGTGCCTGCCGGGTAGGTGCCGCAGTACTCGGGATACTTCTTGCCGCCGTAGGAGTGGTTGAGGTCGGCGTCGATGGAAAACACCTCGCCGATCACGCCGTCGTGCGCAGCCTTGCACGCGAACTGGATCGCGCCGTTCACGCGGAACATGTAGCCGGTCTGGAGCGGGATATTGCGCGCGCGGCACACGTCCGAGACATACTGGAAGCCCTCCTTCGTGAAGCCGAGGGGCTTGTCCATGTGCATCGGGATGCCGGCCTCGGCGCACTGCTTCGCCACGTCCACCAGCTCCTGGTTCGAGACCTCGATCACCACGAGGTCGGGCTTGACCTCGTTCAGCACCTGTTCGGGCGTGAACTTCGGATACTTCTCGTAGTGCTTGAGATTTGGCTCGGCCATGCGCATCACCTTCGAGGCGGAGTTGTCCACCACGCCCACGATCTCGTAGTCGTCCTTGAGGAGGCGCATGGCGTCGAACTTGCCCTTCGCGTGGTTGTGCGTGACGCCCCACAGGACGGCGCGCACCTTGCGCTTGCCGATGGGTTTCCACTCCGGCCCCGTCAGCGCGGGGTCTGTCCCCACGCACCCGGCCAAGGCGACGGCGGCAAGGATTCCTAGCAGCATCTTTTTCATCTTTGTTGTCCTTTCGGTCTCTTTGAGTATATCAAATCGCATGTCCCCGCGTTCAGAAACGCAGGCGGCAACCAATGCCGCCAAGGGTCCAGTCGTTGTGCGCGCAACGGTACGAGCTTGCCGAGATGGCGTGGCGCGCGGCCTGGCCCACGATCTCGTACTGCTCCACGAAGGCGAACGCGGAGAAGCTCTCGCAAAACGTCCAGCCAAGCTCGAGTCGGAACGTGACAGACGACACGCCGTCGCTCCACCGCTCGCCGTCCGTTCGGACGCCGATCACGCGCCGGTAGTTGCGGCTGCTCCCGCCTTCGACGTAGACGCTGGGCGTCAGGTAGAGCGCCTCCCAGATTCCGAAGCGCCGCCGCACGCCCGCCTTGAAGTAGACGTAGTCGTTGCCGCGGAAGCACTTGCGGATCCTGTAGAACGGCACGAGATACGGGTTCGCGAGCGCCTGGTCGATCTGGTACCACGAGTATGTCCGATTCGACGCGTCGCTCTCAAACCCACGATACAGCGTCCAGGAGCGCGTCACGTCCGACTTCAGCGTCCATTCCTCCGCCAGCTTCAGGTCGTATTCCCACGTCGGGCCGAACTCGAAGTGGTAGAACGCGTGGCGATGAGCGTCGTGGCGGCGGTCTGTGAGCGAGCTGACGTCCCAGTTGCGCACGCCGAACCGCCCGAAATCGCCTGCGTCGTAGCCGGCGCGGACGTTCGTGATCTGCATCGGGCGGTCCTCCATCAGCTTGCCGATGGAGACGTACGACGAACGGACCTCTGGCGTCACCTCGAGGAAGAACGGCGAGAGCAGCGAGGCCGCGGCTAGTACGAGCGACTGCATTGCCCGGCGACGCTCAGGCCGTCTCCCACCCTTTCCTGTACTTCATGCCGAAACGCGCGTTCGCGGCGGCGCTGTCCGTCTTCGCGCCGTCGAACTTGTACGTCCCCTTGCCGGCGAAGGCGAGCATGTTCGCGAGCATGAGCGTCTTCGCGAGCGGGATCGAGAAGTCGAGGCCGGTGTTGACGGGGCCGGGGTTCCCGCGCACGGCGGACAGGAATTCCGCCACGATCTTGCGCTCCTCCAAGTTGAGGACTTCCTTGTCTGGTACCGGGATGTCCGCGATCCTCCCGCCTTCTGGGAAGAGGCGCAGCGTACGGTGGAACTCCTCGTAGATCATGCCCTTTGTTCCCACGAACACGGTGCCGAACGCGGGGATGGGCTTCTTCACGCCCCACTTCTTCTCCAGCTCCACCAGCTCGGGCGGGAAGTTGGTGTGCTCGCGCTTGTAGACGCGATTGTAGCAGCCGGTCATGAACTTCGAGCTGATGTCCACGCCGTCCACCACGCCGTCGTTCCAGTGGAGGACAATCTCGCCCCAGCCGTCGCGCGCAGGAATGGTGAAGTCCATCGTGCCGCGCGCGTTCCACGCTCCCGGACAGCCCCACTTCACGTCGCGCACCTCGATCTTCGACGGCTTCACCTTCCACATGTCCATCGTCTGGAACGGCGCGTCGAGGACGTGCGTGCCCATATTTCCGATCGAGCCGTTGCCGTAGTCGATCCAGCTGTGCCAGTCGTGCGGGTGCAGGCCCACACGCCCGTCCTCCTCGCCGTACGGCTCACATACCGGCGAGCCTCCGCACCAGAGATCCCAGTCCATCCCCTCCGGCACGGGGATCGCGTGAGGACGACGGAACATGGTGTTCGGGCGGTCCGAGAAGCTGAACACCTCCGTCACGTCGCCGATGACACCCTCCTTCAGGTATTTGGCGAGCGTCGGGCGGTGCGAGATGTTGTGTCCCTTGTTGCCCACGCGCACCACCACGCCGGCCTTGCGGCCCTCCTCGCCGATGCGGATTACCTCCTCCATCGTGTGCGCCATCGGCTTCTCCACGTAGACGTTCACGCCGTGCCGTATCGCCAGCAACGCGGGGAGCGCATGGTGGTGGTTGGGCGTCGCGATGAACACGGCATCGAGCGAATCGCCCATCTCATCGAACATCACGCGGTAGTCGGGATAGACCTTCGCGGCGTCCAGAGCCTCGCGGCCCCACGTCTTCGCGCACTGCTTCTTCAGCTTCGCGATCGCCTTGGCGTCAGGCTCGCACAGCGCCACCACCTCGCAACCGCCGACTAGGCCCGCGCGCGTGAGAAGCGTCCGCCCCCAGTCGCCGCACCCGACGATCGCGATGCGAATCTTGGCGCCCTTCGCCAGCTGCGCGCGGCGGCCCTGCACGAAGCCCGCGCATCCGATGTTGAAGAGGGGGAGCGCGCCAACCGCCGCCGCTCCCGCAAGAAATGTCCTTCTCGATGTAATCACGACATTGATCCTTTCTGCTCGTATGAGGATGACTTGATTCTATCAAACCTCGCACGACATTTCTTGTATATTTCCGCTGGATTTGTGTAAAAACGATGCGCGTCAGCGCGGGGTTTCCCCCCATGCACCTCCGATGAAACGACGCTCCGTCTTCTGCGGACGACCGTCCTTGAAAGACGGCCAGCCGTCCTTGTCCCACAGGAGTTCCTGGAGGAGAGTAGGCCGCTCGTTCGGCTTGTAGCCGCGAACATGCGAATGGAAGAAGATATAGTCGCGTCCGTCGGCAGACGTGACGATCTCGCCGTTGTGGCCGGGGCCGTAGAAGAAATCGTCCTTCCCGGAAGAAAGGATCGGCTCGGCAAGGCCCTCGGTCATCGGACGCCCCTGGCGATCGACGAACGTGCCGGTGATCTTGCGCGACCGTCCTGCCGTAAGATAGTAGGTGTGGTCGCCGTAGTGTCCGCCGGAAACGAACAAGTACCACCAGCCATCGCGCCAATGGAGATACGAACCCTCCCACGCGCGTTTCCTCTTGTCCGCCGGATGGCGCACGCCCGCCACGTGAACAGGCTTCGAATCCGGCTTGACCGAAAGGCCGTCGGCCGCAAGTTCGATGCGATGGATGCCGTCGGCCAGCGAGCCAAAGAACATCCACACCTGGCCGTCGACTTCAAGGACATAGGGGTCGATCGCATTCTCCACGCCCTCGCGGCGGCTGTCGATCACCTCGCCCGCGAACTCGAACGGTCCCGTCGGCGACGTAGACGTGAGCGCCGCGATTCGACAGTCAGGATCGCTTACGAAAAGCGAGATGTAGAGAACCCACTGGCCGCGCAGCCTCGTGACGCACGGTGCCCA
Source organism: uncultured Verrucomicrobiota bacterium (assembly GCA_946543025.1). GTDB lineage: Bacteria > Verrucomicrobiota > Kiritimatiellia > RFP12 > UBA1067 > RUG572. Next base: position 1,471 of record CAMNLN010000104.1, on the reverse strand, counting down.
GACATGGCGCGAAACCTGATGCAGGCGCTCACGCGCCCTTGGCGTGAGCGGGTCAATCTTCGCATCTTCCCAGTCGATCAGATTGCGGCTCCTGCGGATCGTCCGCAGCCCCGTCGCCACCGAATAGTACCATCCGTCCCCGCCGTTCCACACGGCGGGATCCGGCCAGTCGGCCGCTATCACGGGATTCGTGAACGTTTCGCCACCCCCTTTCCCCAGATACGCGTCCACGGCCTTGCCCCACGCCGACCAGAAGGCGGAGCGACGCTTGTTCTTTCCATGCATCGAGATGCAGAGCACACGTACCGCCTTGGTCTGGGGGTCGAACGCCGCGTACGTGCCGTAGGCGCCGCCATGCTCCACGGAATCCGGCTTGACGTTCAGGCCGAATCCGTAAGATTTGATCTTAGGACGATCAGGCGTCTGCCGCCGAGTCATTTCCCGCACCGCCTGCTCGGAAAGGATGCGACGCCCGTCCGGCGCCGTGCCGCCAGCCGCCAGCATCCTGAAGAAGCGGCACAGGTCGTCCGCCGTGCCGAACAGCCCGCCGCCGCCCTCGGGCTCGCGCGTGGGATCCGTGTACGGATAGCGGAATTGGCCGATTTTCATTTCCTCTGGCGGCTTCGCGTTATCAAGATGGTACGACTTCGCCAAGCGCGCCACCTGCTCTTCCGAAGGGATGAACACCGCGTCCTTCATCCCGAGGGGGACGAGTATTCGCTCCTTCATCACCGCCGCGAAGGAACGCCCGGTCACCTGCTCCACGACGGCCATCGCGACGTCGATGCCCCAGTTTGAGTAGGCGTAGCGCTCTCCGGGGTCTGCCGCGAGCGGCGTGACGGTCGCGAGGCGCGCCAGTTCCGAGATCGGACGCTTGTCGATGGGCATGCCCGGAAAGAACGGCAGTCCGCTCATGTGCGAGAGCGTCATCCGCACCGTCATCGGACGGGCCGGCGGGCGGACACCGTCTTTCGCCGTCACCGTTACGTTCGCAAACTCAGGCAGATACTTCGAGACGGGATCGTCAAGCTTCACCTTCCCCTCGTCTACCAGCGTCATCAGCGTGGCGGCCGCGATCGCCTTTGTGTTGGAGGCCAGCCAGAAGATCGTATCGGACCGCATGGGGACCTTCGCCGCAAGGTCCGCGTAGCCGCGGCAGTCGACAGTCGTCCGCCCCTGCCCGTCCACGACCACCGACACCGCCCCCGGTAGGTCTCCGTCGTCAAGATGCTTCCCGATCGCCTCGCCGATCGGCGAGGCGATTGCCATGCCGCAACTTGCGGCGGCACAGATTGAGCATATGAGTACTTTCATTGTTTTTCTCCATGCATGTCCTTGCAGGCTGCGTAGACGGGATGTCCACACGCCTTAAACTGCTCGATCAGCGGACGCGCCGCGCGCCACATGTTCTTCTGCCGCCCGCCAGGGATGACCAACGCGTCGGCATGGTCGAGCGCCCCTTCCGCGATCT
>CAMNLN010000103.1 GCA_946543025.1 uncultured Verrucomicrobiota bacterium | reverse complement strand
CGCATCGAGGGCGAGCCGTCGGGATACACGAGGAACGTGTCGCCGCTGCGCCAGTTGCCGTAGGAAGCGTCCTTGCAGGCGTCGCGCGGCCAGCTGTTGTACGCCCAGCGGAGGAGACCGTCAAGGCCGCACGCCGCCGGGTAGAACCCGCACCAGAACGCCTCGTCGAGCTCCGAGTCCATGAACGTGTTGGGCTTGCCGGGGCCGCAGCAGATGTAATAGGTCGTCACCTTCCCCTCCTTCTGGCGCTGCGGCACCTCGGCGAGGAAGTCGGGGTTGACGTGGCCGAGCGACTGCGAGTAGCTGTCGATGGCGATGCCCTTGAACTCGGAGGGCTTGCGGTTGCCGGCCATGGCGATCTTGAGCCCTGGCGCCTTCTCCTGCATGAACGCGACCGTATTGCGCAGATCCTCAGGCGAGCGCTCGTCAAGGGAGATGTAGGTGTCCTTGAACCAGCCGTTGCGTTTCAGGTGCTTGGCGAAGTCCGTGAGAAAAGCGCCCCAGTACTCCTTGAAGAAGTCGGTTCCCGGCTTCGCCTCGGCCTTCTGCATCTTGCCGTTCTCGTCGAGCCAGCTCACCTTGTAGCCCCACGGGCACATCGTGTAGCAGGCGATGTGCGGGCCGAGCCCGCAGTAGCGGCCGAACAGGACATAGGCGTCGAAGAGCTTGAAGTCGTGCGTCCACGTGCCGTCCGCATGACGCACGGTCTCGATCATCGGGCGGTAGCCGTCGTAGCACTGGTGGTTCCACGGCAAGTCCACGAGCGTGACGGTAAGCGTCTTCTGCCCGGCGGCGGCGAGCATCTTCCAGAGCGGCTCCATCTTCGCGTAGTGCGCGTCGGAGAACGGTTCCACGCCCGCCGCGCGCGCCACGGCCCACGGATGCTGCCAGAGGTCGAGGTAGTACTTCCACTCCTTCGCGGGCGGCAGCACGCGGTCCACCACGCGCACCTTCAGGTCGCCGAACTCGTACGTGCCGGGCTTCGCGTTGGCGTCCACCGTCACGGAGACGACGCGCTTCAAGCCATCGCATTCGGACTGGCAGGCAGATTTGCAGCAAGCGTCCCACACGACGCGGTCCGGCACGGACGCGTAGTCGAACGCGCCCACCTTCGTGACGAACTTCACGTCGCGCGCCACGCCAGTCTTCACGCAGATGCCCTTCGGGCTGTCGGCCTTCTTGGCAAGCGATGAACAGCTGGACGGGCACGCGACCTTCTCGCCCGCAGGCATCCAGGCCGTAACCGTTTCGCCGCGCCAGGCGGCAAGTTCGATTGCGGACGCCGAGAGCGCCGCGCAGCAGAGAGTCGTCAGTATCGTCTTCATGTCGGTGTTCCTTGAAAGGGTTTGAGGCATTATATCACAACTGCGGTTCCCGCGCACGGGCGCGCAGGGCACGGGCGACGTCCGGCACCGCGTCGAGCAGACGGCGGGTATAGTCGCTCGTCGGGCGGGCGAAGACGTCCTCCGCCGGCCCCGCGTCCTCGAACGTGCCGTGGTGCATCACGCACACGCGGTCGCACACGTTGCGCACCACCGCCAGGTCGTGCGCGATGAGGATCACCGCCAGGTTCAGGTTGCGGCGCAAATCCCGCAGCAGGTTGAGGATGCGCGCCTGAACCGAAACGTCGAGCGCCGACACGGGCTCGTCCGCCACCAGCACGCGCGGTCCGGCCGCGAGCGCGCGCGCAAAGGACACGCGCTGGCACTGCCCGCCCGAAAGCTCGCGCGGGTACTGCTCCAGCACCGCCTCCGAGAGCCCCACGATGCCGAGAAGGTCTTCGGGGCGCTGCAACGGACGGGGACTCGGGCGTCCCCGAACCCCGCCGATGGTATGTCTTATTACCTCCTCCAGCGTCTGCCGAATGGTCATGCGGGGGTTGAGCGAGCCGGCGGCGTCCTGAAACACCATCTGCACGTCGCGCCGGTAGGCACGCCGCCCGGCGGCGTCAAGCCGCGTGACGTCCTGCCCGCAGAAGCGGATCTCGCCGCCGGCGACAGGCAGCAGAAGCATGAGCGCCTTGGCGATCGTCGACTTGCCGCTGCCGGACTCGCCCACGATGCCGAGCGTCTCGCCCTCCGCGAGCGTGAAATCGACGCCCTTCACGGCCTCGAGCGGCTTCGCCCCGGACCGCCGGTAGACGATACGCAGGCCACGCACGTCGAAGAGGGGCGGCGTAGTCGCTACCATTGCGCCGTCTCCAGCCTCTTGACGTCCGCCTGCCACGCCGCGCGTCCGCCCGCCGTGCCGCCGACGGAAATGAACCATGTCTGTCCCTTCGGCTCGTACGACGCGCCGGGCGCGAGGATGAGCTTCGCCGGCGGCGAGAACATCGCGTCGGGATGCTGGCTCTTTCCTTCGTTGGACGTGAAGTAGCGGAAGAGCGACACCGTGGGCGCAAACGTGACGCCTCCCAAGTATGCGCCGTCCTTGCGGAACCAGGCGTCGGCCTCCGTCGCCTTCCAGAGGTTAGGCACCTTCTTCTGCTCGCTGCCCACGTCCTTGTCGTGGAAGTAGTCGACGTACTGGCGGAAGTAGAACGCATGGACGTCGATCGTCCCCGGGCCGAGGTTGACGGCCTTCACGAGGTCGCACACGAACCACGGCTTGCCGGCAACGGGCGTCACCGCGCACGTGAGCGTGAACCTCGCGCCGCGCGCGCCTCCCTCGGCCACGACGAAAAGCGCGCCGTCCAGCCATTCGGCCCCAGTCACCTTGCCGACGTTCTGCCAGTTCAGGCTACCGCCCGTGTTGTCGCAAAGCATCAGCGTGAACCGCCCCAGGTTCTTGCCGTTCACGATCACCTTGTCGAAGACGTCCCCGCCGCCCACGCGGCCCTCGAGCGCCAGGCCGGCGCTCTTCACGACGTAGCGGTCGCCGTCGCGCAGGCAGACGGCATCCTTCGCGGCGCCCAGCTTCGCGATCGCCTGCGCAGCCGCCGTTCCGGTTGCTGGCGTCGCCTTGCGCGCGGACGGCACGGCGGCGGCGCGCCACTTGCCGATGTCCTTGTGCAGGCGGGTGAACATGGAGGTGATCTCCGGGTAGGCGTCGCCGTTGAGGTTGATGAGGCCGTAGTTGGAGTCCTCGGGGAAGGCGTCGCTGATGCCTTCCGCCGGCTCGTCCACCCACATGAAGTAGTCGTAGCCGAGAAGGCCCGGCGAGGCGAGCATCGTCTTCGCGAAGAGCTCGGTGGCGGCCGTACGCTCCTTCTGCGTGCGGAAGCGCTGGCCGGCGCCGCCCGTGCAAGGCAGGCCGCTGTCGAGCGCGGGGAAGCTCCACTCGGTGATGAGCATCGGCCGCTTCACGATGGCGAGGCGCTCCGCAAAGGCGTCCGCCACGCGCGGCGCGTTCGCGCCGCGATGGACGAACACCACGTTGCGGTCGAGGTCCGCCCACGGGTAGATGTTGAACGTGACGAGGTCGCAGTACTTTCCGGCGATCGCCCACACGGCGTCGTGCGCGCCGCCGATGCCGGCGAAGCGCGCGCCCATCACGAGGTGGTTCGGGTCGTGGCGACGGATCGCCGCCGAGGCGATGCCGAAGTAGCGTTCGGCGGCAAGGCGGAGAAAGTCGAGCTTCGTCGCCGGCGAGGCCGCGCCCTTCACGCCGCGCTTCGCGAGGAAGTCTTTTTGCGCCGTCTTCGCGGGATGGCCGTCAGGCAGCTTCGAGACGGCATCGAAGAGCCCGACGTCGCGCGCGCCGCGCCCCCACCAGGCGAGTTCGTTGTCGATGAAGTAGCCGAAGAGCCACGGATCGTCCTTGTTGGACGCGCAACGCTTGCGCGCGACGTGGTCGCACCAGGCCTCGAAGTCGGGATGGAACACGTTCGGAAACGCGGAGCATGGGCGATGCTCGTTCGGGCAGATGTAATATTCGGACGGCATGTTGTCCCAGCACAGGCCGTCGCCCATCGAGAGGAAGATCGTGTGGACGAGGCCGCGATGCTTCAGCTTTTCGTCGCAACCCGCCCCCAGCAGGTTGAAGCCCCACGCCTTCAGGCGCGCGAGCGTGTCCTTCTCCCAGTCGGCCTTGTCCGGGAACTTCTTCTTGTTGACCTCCAGGTGGACGCTCCGATGCGTGCGCTGGCTCCAGTGCCCCTGGTAGCGCACGTGGTCCACGCCCAGCAGCACCATGCCGCGTCCGAGCGGGTCGATCGTCCACCAGCGGCCGTCCTTCTCCACCACGCGGAAAAAGCCCGTCGCCTTGTCGGAGACGCCCTTCACAAAGCTGTCCGAGGCGTAGGGCGGAAAAACCTGTTTTGCCGCTGCCAGCGGACGCGGCTCGGCGCACGAGGCGTCGATCTTCGAGAACATGCCCCTGAACCCGCCGTTCGCGTGCAGGCCCGGCCTGCCGCACGTGACCGCCGTCGTCTTGTCGCCCGCAGCCGGGAACGCGAAACGAATCGCGAAGATCACCTTGCCGGCGGCGTCCTTCACCTCGCCGCGGATGCCCGTCGGATCGCTCGCGAGCGCCAGGTCGTACGCCTCGCCGTAGCGCCAGGAGGCGGTCTGGCGGAATTCGGTGCGTTTGAGCTTGTCGATGCTCTGCGAGAGCCATTCGCCGTCCTTCATCTCGCACAGCTCGAAGAAATGCCCGCCCGGGTTCCACTTGTCGTCCGGCGGCGCCTGCACGAGGGCAAGGTGCCAGTAGTTGCGCTGGTCGTCCACGAGCGCAACGCCGATCGTCGCCCAACCGTTCGTGCCGCTCCCCTCGGGCAGGACGCGCGCCGACGTCGTCACCTTGGCAGAGCGCTCGCCCTTGAGGGCGATCAGGTCGTTCAGTCCTCTGGCGCGGACGCTTCCGGCCTTGGCGTCGCACGTCCAGGCGACCGGGTTCCCCTCCCAGGCGGAGAACGAACAGTCCACGGGCTTGGCGGCCGCCGCCATCGCAACGGCCATCAACGAGAGAAGGATGCTTGATTTCATGCGGCTAGTATAGCATACTTGCCGCCGCCGGGGAACCTCGCCCGCGGCCGTTTCATTTTCTGGCGGCTTCGATGCCGGCGCCGCGCCACGTGAATTCAGGGCAGGTGCTGAAATATGAACGGCGGCCCGCAGCATCGACGATCTCAGCCCGCACGGCGCCATCCTCCGTCCAAGCCCAGAACGCCCTCGGCGGGAGGTCGCACGTGCGACCTCCCGCCACGGCCTTAAGGCGTTCGCGCGTGTTTCCGTTGGCGACGACGAATACGCCGCCCTCGTACTCCACGAGGATCTGGTTCCGCGCGACGTCGCCCGACGCGATCGCCGCGGACGACGAATGCCACCTTCCGTCAGTTCCAAGGTAGGCAATCCGTCTGACGGCCGCCTGCGCGTATCTGGCGGCGATCGGCTGCACCATCGCATAGCTTCTCAAGGCGATGGGCATCCCCTTGTCCATGTCCACCTTCGCCTTCGGCCCGTATGCGAGGCCGAAAGGCTTCGGCGGATCAAAGCAATAGTCCAGGACGAGGAATGGCGCGTGACCGAACGCCACGGTCGCCGTCAGATACAGGTCCAGAAGCTCGTCCAGCTCCTTCTCCGTAGGCGCATGCGGCATGTAGAACCGCTTCTCCTGCGGCGTCTTTCCGGGCGAGAACATCGAGAGCGTCCCCATGCCGAAGTCGCATTCCTTCGGATGGATGCGCAAAAGGTCGAAGTCGACTATCCACGGCTTGGAAAGAAAGTCGTATCCGCGATCCTGCGCGTAGTTCCCGTCCACAAGGCCGGCGTACATGAAATGGTGCGACCCTTCGGAATAGACGGGGCCGTTCCACAGCTTCTTCTGCAGAAGCATGAGCTCGCCCCAGGCGTAGAACGTCTGGGCAAACGTCGCCGCGCCGGGAACCCGCGCATCGTAATCCGTTCGGAGCCACGGCGGAAGGGTCGTGTGGACGTCGCAGTACGCCGTGTTGTAGCGAAACTTCACCTGCGCCTTCGGCACGATTTCCTCGCACATCTGGGGAGCCAAGACAGGCTTGGGGCCGTAGCAGCGAACCCAAGCCGGCTCGAACGTCCCGTCCCTGCGGCGCGCGACCATGTCGCGGGACCAGTGCGCGTTCATCGGCGAGAAGTCCGTGTAGTTGTTGTACGGGCCGTAGACGTAGCCGAGCCCGATGCGCAAATATCGCGAATACGCCGCCGCCGCCGCATCGCCGCCGCGCATCGGCGCCGCATCCGTCCTGAACGTGAAGCTCTCGCCCCTGTCGCGCCAGAGCGTCTCGTGGTCGTTGATTACCACGTGATCGATCCCCTGCCGCTTCACCTCGCGCCAGAACGCCATGTCGAACGCATGGTCGAAGCTCGCGTGCGGACGCCATGCGTTCCCACCCGTCACGGCCCTGTGCGGCGACGTCGGGTTTGGAATCTCCGGCAGCACGTCCGCGAAATCGCGGCTCAGCGTGATCACGAGCCTTTCGCTCACCGGGTTGAACGTGCCGTCCGTCTTCGGGAAGTAGCGCATCGTGAACGCGCCGCCTGCGCTTCCGGCCGCGCTGGCGTTGGACCTGTACCAGTCGAACACGGCGCTGCGATACCATCCGCCTTCCAGAAGATCGATCTTGAGCCGCCCCTCGCCCGTGCCGTACGCAAGGTACGGCACCGTAAAGCTTTTCACCACTTTCGCCTCCGAAGCGGTGCCTGCCGTCACTTCCCTCACCGTGCCGGCAGGAGCAAAGAAATCGACTACCAGCGATTTCCCGCTTCGCCACGCCGTCGTCTTCAGGCAAGAAGCCGCGTCCGCATCCACCGCGCCGCCATTGAACGCCGGCAGCAGGTCGCCCGGGGCCGGAGAAGCCGTTTCCGGGATTATCGTTTCTTCCCGCGTCGGAAAGGGAAGCGTTTCCTCTCCCGAATTGATGCCCGTCACCGCCCCCTCCAGGGGCTTGATGTTTCTTTTCGCGCGCGGCTTCACGCCAAGAGGCCGTTCAAGCGAATCCTTGAACACGGACACGTCGTCGAAATGCAGATGGCGGTATTCCGGCTGACAGCCGCCGACGATCTCGAAGCCGACGAACGAGCCTCCGGCCAGCCGTTCGACCTCCTCCGGCGAAAAACGCCGATTCACCTGATGCCAGTCTGGCCAGTCTACGGCCCCGAGCGCCACTTTCTCCACCTCTCCGTCACGCCGCCTGAAAACGGCAGAAAGGCGCGTGGCCGGGACGCTGAAATCGGTGTTGGCTCCGCGTCCCCAGTGGTTGCCCTTCACCCACACGTAAAAAGTGTCGAACGCCTCTGGCAACGGCACCGGCGCGCCGGGCGAAATGGTTACGCCAGGCTTGCTGCCCTTGCCGCAGTACGAAAGGCGCAAGGTGTTCGTGCCGAACAATTGCTCCGTCTGCACGATCTCGCACGTCGCGCCGGCATCAGTCGCCGACATGCGCCAGGGGTTCCCGTCCTCGAAGTCGACCAGCGGCGGCACGTCATCTTTCGTTCTCCCCGCGCGCCGGAACTCGTACGGGCGAACGTCCCGCGGATAAGGCTTTCCGGCACCGAGGCGTTCCGGCCACGATTCCGCTTTTCCGTTTTCTCCAAGCGCATGGCACGCCGCCCGCCACACGTCCATCGCGTTCTCGCCGAACTCCGACGGAAGGATCGTGCACCCTTCGAGAAATTTCACGCATTCGGCGTAGCGCTTCGCCTCAAGCAGCGCTTTCGCGTATGCGAGCTTCACCTGGTTCACGCGGGGATATGCCGCATGCAGGCGACGCGCGGCGGCAAGGGCCTTTTCGCCATGCTCTTCCCGGCACCGCATAAGCCCCGCGCGCCATCCGCCGCCGTACCGTTCGGCCTTGGAGATGTCTGCCAGGCGTCGTGCGCCGATTTTCCGCCCGGCCCTGTAGAGGTAGAACGCAGGATCGTCCGGTTCGTCCGCGCAGGCATCGAGAAGAGCGTCCGCACCGTCGGCATCTCCGTTCGCCGCCTTGAAGAGCGCGAGGTAGTACTTGAACTTCCAGCATCCGTTCGTCCGCGCCGCCCATTCGAGCGCAGGGAGCGTTTCCCGGCGGAACGGGAATGCGAACGAGGTGGGGATTGCGGCCACGCCGTCCAGCGCGGACGCGTCGCGCGCCATGAAAGCAAGCGAGAGCCTTGCGATCGGATGTTCCCCGGCGGCCGCCAGAAGTTCCCTCGCTTCGTCGCACAGTCCCGCTTCCGCATACCACGCGGCCATGTCCATGCACGTCTCGTGCGGAAACTCCCCGCGAACGAGCTGGCGGAAGTCGCCGCCGCCGCCCGCCTTGCCCAGCTCGTAGCGCATGGCGTGGAAGAGCGGCAGGCGGCCGAGCGTCGCCCGCGCAAACGCCAGGGCCTCTCCGCCGCGTCCCGCCTTGCGCATGGCCACCGCCCGCGCAAGCAGCGCATCCATCGACGCGCCATTTGCGCCAAGCGAGAGATCCGCAAGCCGAAGCGCACCGTTCCAATCCCCTTCGCGCAACGCGATCACGGCAAGGCGCGCATACGCCTCCGGACGAAGTTCGGGCGCGAACGTCGCGGCGGAAAGACGTTCCTTCGCGGTCGGCAGGTCTCCCCGCGCAAACGCCGCAAGCCCGGCCACGAGGTTGGCCGTGCCGTCGTAGGTGTCCAGCGCGAGCGACCGTTCGGCGAACGCCGCCGCGTCCTCGTATCGCGCGCGGCGGAACGCAAGCGACGCCAATGCGTCGAGTGCGGGAGCGTAGTTCGGATCTGCGCCGAGCGCGGACTTCAGCAGCCTTTCGCCGTCTTCCATGTCAGTGCGCTCGCGCAGTTTCTGCACGCCCTGCGCGCAAAGTCCCTGCGCGGAGTTCCAGTCGAAGTCCTTCGGCATCTCCACCGGGCGCGGACGAATGCCGGTCTCGGGGGTTCCAAAGTCCGCGCGGGAACGCGCCACGCCCCACGTCTCCTCGTATGATTCCGTGACGCCGGGCGCGAAACCGGGAATCTTGAACGGGGTCCTGTCGCAGGGAAGGCGGGGCTGCTGGAACGCGCGGCCCGACTGGAGTTCCGCATACTGCCCGTCGCCGTCCGTGAGCAGGTTCTCCCAGATGGCCCCGCTCCGGGCCTGGGACCACAACCATATCTTCCGGCCGAACTTCGCGTGCTGCGGATTGCGGTGGATCGCGCCGAGTCCGTGCTCCGGCCACCATATCCCGAACATTCGGTTGTCCCCGTTGACCACGTGGTACGACTTGTTTTCGCCGAAGGCATTTTCCGCGTAGACGGAAAGATTGCGGCCTTCGCGGTCGACCGGCCATGCCGAGGCATCCCCCGCGTGGCCCAGGCTGTTGCGTCCCGGAAACAGGAATTCGGTATCGTCGGTGAGCGGGAATGCCGCGTTCATCCAGTGGTAGAGCGGCACCTCCACGCCAGACCCGTTGAACCAGACAACGCGGGAGGAGAAGCAGTCTGCGCCGGGCTCAAGGCGCACCTCGACCTGCCAGGTCGTGCGGTTGACGTACTCGGTGGCCCCTGCGAAGAAGCTTGCGCTGCCGTCATCGTTCTTTCGCACGTACCAGTCCACCGGCGTGGCGGAGGTGGGCGCGTGACCGGTGATGCCGAAGTTGAACTCTATTCCGCCGGAGCACCACGGGCCGCGCAAGGCGATGTTGCGGAACTTCACGACGTGGTTCCAGTAGACGAACGCCCTTCCCGTCGTCTTGTCCTCCGCGCCCCACACCTTGCCGCCGATCTCCGGGAGCATTGTCACGCGAATCTTCTCGTTCTCCAGGATCACGGCCTTCCATCGGCGCGGTGAGGGCGTATTCGCGGAACCGTCGAAGCGGAAATAAGGGTAGAGCGGCGATTCCGTGCGCGGTACCGGATCCGGGTCCGAGAATCCGTACGTTGGGAATTCCAGCTCCGTCTCCGTCACCTTGACGGAGGACACGGCCGCAAGCGCCGCGAAACACATGATGGCGACAATCGAGATTCTCGCATCCATGCCGATCGTCTTCTGTTGCGCCTTGAGCGCGAAATTCAGCACGCCGTTCACCTTGCGACGGACCGGACTGTTGCCGATGTTCTTGATGTGGGATACCGTGTTCATCGCGTGATAGGCTACCACACGCCCCTCGTCGCGTCAAACGCTATTTCCGCCTGTCGAAAAATGATGCGAATAATCCGAATCACGGGGGGAAGTAATGGTATAATACTCCCTTGCCGGACTTGTCGAAAGCCTCGCCGAGACCAAGGAAAGGATTGCAAAATGGATATGCGAAGTCTTATGGTTCTTCAATCGGCCGTTCTTGCGGTTGCCGCCGCGTCTGCGGCGGCGACCTGGCAGATCAAAAACGAAGTCGTCGACGGCATGACGCCGTCCAGGCAATTGACGAATGCCGTCGTGCGCGCATCCGACGGCGATACGATCGCGTTCGAGGCGTCCGAC
>CAMNLN010000102.1 GCA_946543025.1 uncultured Verrucomicrobiota bacterium | reverse complement strand
CGGAAGAACATCGAGTTCACGCGGTCGGAGTAGCTGTACACCTCCGTCACGTCGCCGATCACGCCGTTCTTCACCGCGTCCACGCACATCTTCATCGCCTTGGTGGAGTGGCCGTAGTTGCCCACCTGCGTGACGACGCCGTATTTCTTCGCCTCTCGTTGGAGCAGCTGAACCTCCTGGATCGTCAGGGCGAGCGGCTTCTCCACGTACACGTGGATGCCGCGCCGGATGGCCATCAGGGCGGGGATGGCGTGGTGGTGGTTCGGCGTGGCGATGAACGCGGCGTCGATGCGGTCCCCGACCTTCTCGAACATCTCGCGGTAGTCAGCCCCTTCCCACGCGCCCGTGAAGTCGAACGAGCCGTAGAACTTGTGCGCGGACCGCTTGACGGCCGCGATGCCGGAAGGCAGCGGATCGACGAGCGCGACCACCTGCACGTTTTTGTCGCCGCCCATCCGGCGGATGAGGCCCGTCATCTGCGCGCCGCAGCCAATCAGCGCCACGCGGATGCGTCCCCCCTGCGCAATCCGCTTCGCGAGCGGCGCGGCCAGCAGCGTCCCGACGTTGAACGCGGGCACGCCCGCCGCCGCCAGTTTTAGGAAGTCACGTCTTTTCATGCCTTTTCTCCTTGCGCGAGAATCGTCGCCTCAAAGTCGAATCCATCGACCTTCTCGATGCGCACCTTCGCGAACGCGCCGATCTCCGCCTTGCCCGTGAAGCGGACAACCCCGTCCACGTCCGGCGCCTGGCTTTCGAGACGGGCGACGCCGGGCGCGACCACGAGCGCGCGGAACGTCTTGCCAAGATGCCCTTTCGCCTTTTCGGCCCACACCTTGCGCTGGGCCGACATCACCGCGCGCGCGCGCTTGACAGCCTCCGCAGGCGGCGGGCATCCGTCCAGCTCGGCGGCGACCGTCCCTTCCTCCGGCGAAAACGCGAACGCCCCCAGATGGTCGAACTTCATGCGCTTCACGTCCATCAGGAGCTTCGCGAACGAGTCTTTCGTCTCGCCCGGAAAGCCCGTCAGCACCGTCGTTCGCAACGTCACGCCCGGCACGGCGGCGCGCAGGCGCCCGGCCGCCGCCAGCGTCGCCTTCGCGGCCGATCCGCGCGCCATCGCCTTGAGGATCTGCGGGTCGGTGTGCTGGATCGGCACGTCGACGTATTTCACCGCGTGCGGCGAGGCGTTCATCCAGTCGAGGAACTCGTCCGTGATCTCGCTCGGATAGGCGTAGAGGACGCGCAGCCAGAAGTCGCCCTTCAGCTTGTCGAGCGCGCGCAGGAGCGTGACGACGTTCGTACCGTCGGCGAAGTCCACGCCGTAGAGCAGCGGATCCTGCGCGATGACGTTCAGTTCCTTCACCCCGGTCGCCAAGAGGGCGCGCGCCTCCGCAAGGATCGAGCGCAGCGGCCGCGAGCGGTATTGTCCGCGGATTGCCGGGATGGCGCAGTACGAGCAGCGGTGCGCGCACCCTTCCGCGATCTTCAGGTAGGCGAACGCCGCCCCCGTAAGACGCAGGGCAGGAACCGGCGGCGCAAAGAGCTTCTCCGGCATCCCCGGCGGCACGACGACCTTCGCCTTATCCCCGCCGACCGCACGGCGGACGATGCCCGCGATCTTGTCGAGCGCGTCGACGCCGAGGAACGCATCCACGTCCGGGAAGGTTGCCGTCAACCGTTCGCCGTAGCGCTGCGCGAAGCATCCCGAGACGACCACCGCCCGGCACCGCCCCGTCTTTTTCAGCTCGCACGCGCGAAGGATCTCCTCAACGGCCTCCGCACGCGCCGCCTCGATGAACGCGCACGTGTTCACGAGAATCACGTCCGCGTCGTCCGGCTGCGGCGCGAGCACGCAACCGGCCTTCAGCAGATGGCCGGCCATCACCTGCAGGTCGACGGTGTTCTTCGCGCAACCGAGCGAAACGAGCCCAACGCTGATCGGTTTCCTTTCCATGGCCTTACTTCCGGTATTTCTCCACAAGGTCGGCGCGGAAGAGCGCCGGCATGTACGCGCCGCCCACAACGCTGCGCGCGATAAACCCGCGGAACAGTCCCGAGTCCGTCATGTACCAGTCGCTGAACGCGACGCGGTCGGGCGTCTCGTCGAGGAACCGGTAGATGCCCGCGCAGAGGAACTCAAGGTCCTCGCGCCGTCCGGTGAGCGCGCCGCACCACACGAGCCAGTCCGCCTTCGTGTATGTCTTCCGGCAGTCGAGCGGCACGCCGTAGGGTCCCTCCGCCTGGCGATAGGCGCGCAGCTCCGCCTCCGCGACTTCCTTCGGAAAGAGGTTGAAGCCGAGCAGGCGATCCCAGACGAGGTTGTACTTGAGGCTCCAGGTGCCGGGCCGGTCGAACGCGATCCGCCCGCCGCCGAACGCGCCTCCCTTTTCGGCCTCGATCCACTTCGGCACCATCGCCTTCGCCGCCGCGCGGTACTTCTCCGCCGCCGTGCGTTCGCCGCGCATTTCCGCCATGAGCGCGTACGACGCGAGCGCCATGATCGACTTGACCGAAAGGTTCGCGTTGTGCGCCAGATGCCCGGCGAAGTCGTCCGTGCAGAGCTGGTTGCCGGGATCGTATCCGAACTTGGAGAGATACTCCGCCCACTTCGTCACCTCGCCCCACCAGCGTCCCGCGAAGTCCGCGTTTCCTTCGGCCTTCGCCACCGCCGCGAGCGCGATGAGCATGTTGCCGCACTCCTCCACCGGCATCCGGAAGGTATCGTCCGTGCCGCCGCCCACGGCCTGTCCCTTCTTCATGCCGTAGTACTGGCCCTCCGCCACAGGATAGAGCCCGAGGTCGTGCGGGGCATAGGGATAGGGCCAGGCGTCCGACGCGGCGTAGATGCACGTGGGCGCGAGCGTCGCCTTTGCGAGCGTCAGGCTCGTCAAGAGCAGATGCGGCAGCTGAGGATAGAACACGTCCGTCGTGCCGATCATGCCGCCGGACCCGTTTTCGGCCGAGAACATGAACGGCTCGCCGTCCTTGTTCGCCACGAACGTGCAGGCGGCAAAGCTCTGCCGCCAGGCGAGTTCCGCGATCGCGGCGTATTTCGCGCCGCCGACGGACTCCATGTCGCGCCGGAACGACGCGTCGAACGCGCGGCACTTCGCCTCGAGCGCAGCCGCGTCGCGCACGGCCTCGGAGAGCATCGCGTCGAACGTCTTGCCGTCGCGCGCCCACCAGTCGACCAGTTCCGCGCCGAAGAAGCGCACGCTCTTCACGCTATCGTAGGCAAGAAGAAAGGTCGTGGTTAGCGGCTGGCTGGGAGCGGTTAGCGGACCGACGAGATGCACGCGTCCCCAGTCGGCGCGCTTGCGGTCGCCGCGGACCAAGAACGGAGTCTGCTCGGCGCGGCTCACGGAGACATCTCGCACGCCGGCGACGGCGTTCGTCGTCCAAACCATTTTCGCGCGGTCGTCGTTCGTCGCGAACGCGCCCGCGATCGTCGCGCGCACGGTCGCCTCTTTCGCGCCAGCCACGCGCACCGTCATGTAGGTGACGGGGCGCGAGAAAACATCCAGGTCCTCCGTCAAGCGCGGCGTCGTGAAGTCGATCTCGGCGGAAAGGCCCTTCCCGTCCGCAAAGCGGTAGCTCGTCGTCGTCGCGCCCACGCGGCATGACTCTTGCGGCAGCACGGGCATCTCCACGCCTCGCCCGTCGCCGCGTCCGCAGAGGCGGTAGGTGACGCCGTCCGCATCGAGGAAAACGGAAAGCGGCTGGACGGTGCCCGCCCAGTGCGTCGTGTCGACGTCGTAGAGCCTGTCCGCCCGGCTCCACAGGCTGAAGTGCGGCGAGACCGACACGAGCGGCACGGCGGGCGGACGCAACGCCTCCGCGCCAAGCGCCAGCAGGCAAACGGCGACGATGGCAACATGTGCTTTAATTTTCATGTGGCAATTATATCACATTCCTCCGCCGCGCGATATGCTAGAATATGCCGTCCATGAACGATACGGAACTGCTGGCCCCCGCCGGGTCATTCGAGATCGCGCGCGCCGCCTTCGCGGCGGGCGCGGATGCCGTCTACCTGGGCCTCGACGCCTTCTCCGCGCGCGCCGAGGCGATCAACTTCTCGCCGGACGAGCTGCGGCAGCTTCTCGCCTACGCGCGCGCGCTGGGAGGCAAGAAGGTCTATGTCACCTTCAACACGCTCGTCAACGACGAGGAGCTGCCGGCCGCCATCGAGAAGCTGGCCGTCCTCGACGAGCTTCACCCCGACGGTCTCATCGTCCAGGACCTCGGCATCGCCCGGCTCGTGCGGCGGCATTTCCCCAACCTCGCGCTCCACGCCTCCACGCAGCTCGTCGCCCACAACCTCGAAGGCGTCCTCGCGTTGAAGGAGCTCGGATTCCTCCGCGTCGTCCTTGCGCGCGAGCTTTCGCTCGAGGAGATCCGGTCCATCGCGAAACGGTGCGGCGTCGAGATCGAAACGTTCGTCCACGGCGCGCTCTGCTATTCCCTTTCCGGACTCTGCCTCTTCTCGGCCCTGGAGAAAGGCCGCAGCGGCAACCGCGGCCGCTGCGCCTATTGCTGCCGTCTCGCCTATACGGACGCCGCCGGCAACAAGGCTTTGCCCTTCTCGATGCGCGACCTGCGGCTCGACGACCGTCTCGCAGCCCTCCGCGCCGCCGGGGTCGCCTCGCTCAAGATCGAGGGGCGCATGAAGTCCGCCCTCTACGTCGCCTCCGTCACGAAACGCTACCGCGAGCTCCTCGACGGCACGCCGCCCACCGTCTCGCGCGCCGACCTCGAAACGGTCTTCTCGCGCCGCACCACCGAGCTCTACGTCGACGGGACGCCCAACGGCCCTGTCATCGACCCGCAGTCGCTCGGACATCTCGGCACGCCCGTCGGCACCATCAAACGCCTCACGAAAGACCGCGAAGGCATCTCCTGGCTCCGCTTCCACACCTCTCGCGCGCTTGAACGGCATGACGGCCTCCAGTTCGCCGCCCCCGAAGGTGGCAAGCCATACGGTTTCGGCATTACGGACATGCGCCTCGCCCTCTCCCGCAACATCGTCTTCACCGTTCCCGCCGAGAGCGACGTGGAGGTGCGCGTCCCCGACGATCCGGCAATCCGACGATCCGGCGATTCGGCGTTCCTTCCCGGCACCACCGTCTACTGCTCCGCCTCCAACGCCGTGAAGCGCCGCTTCCCCGTTCCGCCCTTCCGCCCGTCCGATTATCCCGTCGGCACCCCCATTGATCTCACCGTCACCCTCGCCCCTTCCGGAATCACGGTCTCTGCTCCCAACTCTTCATGCCCACCTATTCACCATTCACTCTCCGCTATTCATTCTCAACTCTCCCCCGCCCAGCACCCGGAGCGTACCGCTGAAGCCGTCCGCAAGGCGTTCTCGCGCCTCGGCGACACGAACTGGACGCTCGGCTCCCTCACGGTGAACGACCCCGACCGCCTCTTCGCCCCCGCCTCCGTCCTCAACGACCTCCGTCGGCAGCTTGTCGCCCGCCTCGACGCACAACGCGCGGACTCCTGCCGCGCGCGCATCGCCGATATTCTTGACGATCTCGGACAATGTTCTGCGACGCATGGCGTCCCCGACGCGCCTCTCAGCCAATGCTGCAAGCTCCGCCTCGACCAGTCCTTCCCGGAGGACATCGGCGACTTTGACGAAATCGTCTTCGCCATCGGCCATGCGCGCGGCAAGGAGATCGAATCTGCGCTCGCCGCGCGCTGCGCCGAGCTTCGTCGCTTCTTCGAGGAGGCGGGCGCGCCCATGCCAGCCATCCGTCTCGCGCTGCCCGTCTTCACGCACGAACGCGACTTTGGCGCGCTTCGCGCCGCCGTCAAGCACATGGTGAACCTCGGCGTCGACAAGTGGGAAGCCGCCGACCTCGCGACGCTCCGTCTTCTGCGCGCGCTCGGCCTCGCGGATATCACGGCCGACTGGACGCTCTACGCCTTCAACGCGGCCGCTCGCCTCCAGCTCGCCGACCTCGGCGTCCGCCGCCACGTCGCCTCGCCCGAAAGCGCCCATCTGTCCAGCGCGACGGACGAAAACCTGCCAACCGAACGCTTGGCCCGCCAGTCCACGCCCCTTTTCATCTCGCTCACGCGCCCAGAGACGCCCGACCCTTCGCGTCTTGTGGGGCTTACCGGCGATGTCTTTGCCGCCTATCCCCTCGATGGCCTGTGGATCACGGCACGTCCCGAACCGCGCCGTTTCACCGCACCGCCCGGCGCGCCGCGCCGCATCGACCTTTCGTGGGATTCGCCTACCTGACAGGTTCCACCGAGAAGTCGTCCAGATACCAAACGCCTTCTTTTCCGTTCGTCATGAATCCGTTCCAGTCGAGCGTACGGAAACCGGCCTGGACCTTCAGCCCGTCAACCGTCCGCGGTTCTCCGTCGGTCGGCGTCACCGTGCACGACCACGTGCCGGCCTTTGGTCCTGTCACGTGCAAAAGGATCTCCACGCGGCACCAGACATCGACCGGCACTTCGGCGATCACGCGATTGCCCGCCCGCACGTGCCCGGCGGCAAACGTGACCGACGGTCCGACTGCGTATGGCCGCGCGCCGTTCTGCCCGTAGTCGCGGCACTCGAACTGCGGATGCGCCGTCTTGTCCGTGCGGAAGCTCCAGCGGATGCGTACGCACCCCTCTTCGGCGCCGATCTTCGCGATCAGATGCGGCTGCCACGAAGCCCCGTGCGCGGGGCTGTCCGCGAGGCGCAACGACTGCTTCCCCGAGGCCGATGTCTCGTCCGTCACCGTCACGCCCTTGTCGCCCGACACCTGCAGGAAAGACAGGTTCGTTTTTCTGGTTGTTCCCGGCTTGAACGTCTCGAAGTCGATGTTGCCGTGCGTACGCGCGTAACGCGGCGCCGGCGGCGCGTCCTTGAGCGGCGGATAGCGCGTGTCGTCCATCGCGTCGGCCCGCCAGGCGGCATCGTCTTTCAGCACCCCTGCCGCCGTCCAGTCCCACGGCACAAAGCCCATCTTGAGGGCGGGCGACTCCGGCGCGAGACGCCAGTCGCCGTGCAGCGGATCGCGGAAGAGCGGATCCTCGAACCGAGAGGAACGGTCATGCCCCTCCGCGCGCCACGCCTCGATCCCGCGCTGGCTGAAGGCGTTCGTGGAAACGCCGGACACGCCCCAGTAGAGGTTTCCGTCGAACACGACGTCCTTCACGGACGTTCCGCGCCCGCCGCTGAGGAGGTGCGCTTCAGGGTTTGTCCACCAGAATACGTTGTTCGTGACAATGATGGTTGTGTGGTTTTCGACGCGCGAACGCCACACGCCGTTGCGGTCGAAGGTGGCGAAGATGTTGTTGCGGAACACATTCTCCTTGCCGTAGTGCTGGTGTACGGCGCCGTCGCGGCAGCGCTCGACGAGATTGGAGGAGAACAGGATGCCGGCCGATCCCTCGTCCGTGTACAGTCCCCACGCGGGCGATCCGGCGCCGGCGTAGCCGTTCACGTCGTGGATCCAGTTGCCGATCTCCGTCGTCCCCGCCGAGTCGCCGAGGGTGTAGACGCCGCCCATGTCCGAGAGCACGCCCCACCCGATATGGTGGATGCGGTTCCACATGAGGCGGTTGCGCTTCGCCACCGTGGGCGCATAGCCCCACGTCCAACCCATCGAGACGCCCGTGTAGCGGAAGTCGCCGATGTCGTTGTGAACGATCGCGTTGTCCGAAGAATGACCGATCCACACGCCGATCGCGCCGTTGAGCGTCAGGCCTCCCGTGCGGACAATGCAGTTCGAGACGCAGTTGAACGCTGTCACGCGCGTCGGCCCGTCCTCCCGCCAGTTGCCCGTGTCGCCCAGATACACGCCACCGCCGCCGAGGTCCTCGACGAGACAACGGACGATCCGGCAATCGCGACAGCCGCGCTTGAGCCACACGCCGTGCATGCCGACGTGCGAAAGGCGGCAATTCGCCATCGTGAAGCCGTGCACGCCGTCGCCGAGGATGGCCGCGTCGCGGACGTTCTGCGCGCTCTGGGCGTTCCGCACGCCATCGCCCGGCAACATCCACGCGGCATGTTCGAAAACCAGCCCGTCGAACGTGACGCCGCGTACCAGCGCGTCCGAAAGCGGATCGCCCGCGAAGACGACGAACCCCGGCGCGACGGGCGCCACGGCGCGTGTCGTTTCCACGCATTCGCCCGTGCGCGGCACATACAGGAGTTCACCCGCCTTCACGTCGTGAAACCACTCGCCCGGCGCGTCAAGCGCGCCACGGTAGTTCTCGAGCGCATATCGCGGGCATGTGCTGCTCCAGTGGAAAAGCGGACGGTTCGATCCCTGCCGCAGAAGCACGAGGCCGCTCGTCGCGTCGACATGGGCGATACGGCACCGTCCCATGTCCCAGCTCTGCCAGAACAGGAGCTCCGCGCGCGCCAGCTCGTCTGCCGGCAACACCGCGAGCGGGGCGACATCGGACGGATCGGCGACAAACGCCAGCCGTGAAAGGTCTTCCGTCTTGCCCGTGAGGGGATTTGTCTCGCCGTCGAACGGCTCGCGCATGTAGAGGTAGAACTCGTTCGGCGTGCGGGCGCGTATCGCGCGGCGGCCGTTGACGTACAGTTGCTCGAAAACCAAGCCCGTCGGCACGCGCGCGCGCCAGAGGCCGTCCGAGCCGGCCGTGAACGGCGGCAGCGCCACGCCGCCATCGAAAACGGCAGCACCCGCCTTCGCGGCGGCGAAACGCACGTTGGAGTCGGCCGGCGTAAACGTCGTCGGCTCCGTGACGGGATAGCGGCCCGGCGCGACGGCCACCTCGGCGACGCATCCTGCAGGGATTGCGCCCGATGCGCGCAATGCGCGCACCTTCCCGAGGGCAGCGGAAAGCGTCCTGATCTCGCCGTCAGGCCTCATCGTTACGTCCGCCGCCCAAGCGTCCGCACCGGCCAAGACGAACGTCGCGAATGAAACGAGGGCGGGGAAAGCGTAAAAGGAATGTTTTTTCATGCCCGCGATTTTACCACAATTCCCGTTGCCCGCGCAAACCCCATAGACACTTCAGGCCGCCGATCGATTCCTTTACGGAGCTCTGCTGAACCCGCGGGACGCAACTCGCCCCAAACCCGCTCCACAGACAACATTCACGGGAGCTCAATCCGCATCGCCCCGTCTGTATCACCCCCTTTTGCATCGCATGGTCGCACACCCGACGGACCCGACCGAAACGCCCAAAAAACTTCAAAAACCCACTTGCCTTATGCCATCTGATTTGGTATGATATGTGCCGTTTTCACGCCTGCTCGGGTGGTGAAATTGGCAGACACGCATGCTTGAGGTGCATGTGGAGAGATCCTTGCGGGTTCGAGTCCCGCCCCGAGCACCATTCGGGATGCGCCTCGCATCTTCGGACGGATGGCCTGAAGCGACCGGTGGGATACTCAAGCGGTCAACGAGGGCAGACTGTAAATCTGCTGGCTTACGCCTTCCAAGGTTCGAATCCTTGCCCCACCACCATTCAAAGAATCGCGCCGCGTCTCCTGTTGCAAGAATGCGGCGCGTGTGTTTTTCGGACTTCGCGCCGACCAAACCAATCTTTCCATGGCTGGCAGTCGGCAGTCAGCAGCGCCCGATTTATTCCGTCAGAGGCGCGTACTTCGTGCATATAGTCATGTGACGGCAGTCCATTTTTGGTATAATGTCACCGCACAAAACCATAGAACCATGAACAACACATCTCAACTGGCGACGGCGATTCTGAAATCGACCGGGCTTTATTCGGACGACGCGCTCATGCGCATCGAAAACGGACGTGCCGAGAATCCCGGCATGGGTCTTGCGGAGGCCGCCGTCAAGTTCGGCGGCGCGCGCGAGCAGGAATTCCTGAAGAAGACAGGCGAGTTCCTCGGCATGGACTACATCGAGCTCGAAAGCGTCCAGCCGCGCCCCGACGTTCTCCAGAAGCTCCCGGCAAGCGCCGTCTACCAGTACAACGTGCTGCCGCTCAGGTTCGACGGCAACATCCTCACCGTCGTCTCGTCCGACCCCTTCTCCACCGTCGCGGGCGACGGCCTGCGCCTCGCCGCCGGCTGCCCCGTCAAGATCGCCCTTGCTCCCCGCGAAGAGATCGACAAGGCTGTCAAGAAGTTCTACGGCGTCGGTGCCGACGCCATCGAGAAAATGATCGAGGACGGCCGCTACGCCGTGGACGATCTCGATGGATCCATCTCGAAGATCGACGTGGGCGCGGAAGGCGAAGAAGCGTCCATCGTCAAGTTTGTCAACCGGATCATCGCCGAAGCCGACCGGCAGGGCGCGACGGACATCCACATCGAGCCGCAGGAGACCGAGCTGCGCATCCGCTACCGCATCGACGGCATGCTGCACAAGGTGGATGTCCCCCCGCAGCTGAACCGCCTCAAGAGCGCGATCATCTCCCGCATCAAGGTGATGTCAAACCTCGACATCGCCGAGAA
>CAMNLN010000101.1 GCA_946543025.1 uncultured Verrucomicrobiota bacterium | reverse complement strand
ACTTGATCGACTTCGCGCGGCCGCCCTTGATGCCGAACGTCATCACGCCGCACGGGCTGGGGCCGTCGAACTGCTTCTTCACGAGCTTATGGTACGGCGAGTCGGGGAGGCCCGCGAACTTGACCCACGCCACCTTCGGCTGCTTCCGAAGCCACTTGGCCACCGTGAGCGCGCTCTCCGCGTGGCGGCGGATGCGCACGTGGAGGCTCTCGAGGCCGAGGTTCAGGAGGAAGGCGTTGAACGGCGAGGGGATGGATCCGAAGTCGCGCATCAGGTGCGCGGTGCACTTCACGACGTAGGCCTGCTTGCCGAACGCCTTCACGTAGGAGAGGCCGTGATAGGACTCGTCGGGAGCGACGAGGCCCGCAAAGCGATCTGGATACTTGGACCAGTCGAAGTTTCCGCTGTCCACGATGCAGCCGCCCACCTGCGACGAGTGGCCGTCCATGTACTTGGTGGTGGCGTGCGTCACGATGTCCGCGCCGAAGCGGAACGGGCGGCAGAGGATGGGCGTGGGGAACGTGTTGTCCACGATCAGCGGTACACCGTGCGCGTGCGCCACCTTGGCGAACTTCGCGATGTCCAGCACGACGCCCGAAGGATTCGCCACCGTCTCGCCGAACACGCACTTGGTGTTGGGGCGGAACGCGGCCGCGATCTCCTTCGGCGAGGCGTCGGGATCGACGAACGTGAAGTCGATGCCGAGCTTCTTGAGCGAGACGGCGAAGAGGTTGAACGTGCCGCCGTAGATCTGCGCGCTGGAGACCACGTGGTCGCCCGCCTGGCAGAGGTTCAGCACGGCGAACGTGCTGGCGGCCTGCCCGGACGACGTGAGGATTGCGGCGACGCCGCCCTCGAGCGCGGCGATCTTCTTCGCCACCAGGTCGTTGGTAGGGTTCGCGAGGCGCGTGTAGA
Organism: uncultured Verrucomicrobiota bacterium; assembly: GCA_946543025.1. Taxonomy (GTDB): domain Bacteria; phylum Verrucomicrobiota; class Kiritimatiellia; order RFP12; family UBA1067; genus RUG572. The sequence goes on along the minus strand of CAMNLN010000101.1, from coordinate 9,512 downwards.
AGTAGCCGGGGGCCTTCAGGTCGAAGAGGTCGGCCATCTGCTCCGACGTCTCGTACTTGAACGTGGTGGACGAGTAGATGGGCACCTGGCGCGGCTCGCCCTTCTTGGGCTGCCAGCCGCCCTGCACGCAAAGCGTATCAAGCGTCATGACTGTTCTCCTTCTTCAAAGAATGCCGCGTAAAGCGCGCGGACCGCGCGGTCGCGGTCGGCGCTGCGGATGCCGAGCATGAACGAGATCTCGCTCGCACCCTGGTTGACCATCGAGATGTTGATGCCGTGTTCGGCGAGCGCGCCCGTGGCCTTGGCGAGCATGCCCGCGCTGAACGCCATGCCCTCGCCCACCACCATCAGGATCACGTAGTCGTGCGTGACGATCACGCTGTCCGGCGAAAGCTCGCGCTTGATGCGCGCCACCACCTTCTTCTCCTGCGCGGACGTGAACTTGGTGTTGCGCAGGATGACGGAGATGGAGTCGATGCCGCTGGGAATGTGCTCGTAGCTCACGCCCTCCTCCTCGAGGATGGCGAGAAGCCGGCGCGTGAAGCCGATCTCGCGGTTCATCAGGTACTTGTCGATGATGATGTTCGAGAAGCCGCTCGCGCTCGCGATGCCGGTGACGGTGCCGGGCGTCACGCGCCGGCTTTGCACGATCATCGTGCCGGGCTCCTGCGGGTGGTTCGTGTTGCGCACGTTGATCGGGATGCGGGCCTGCACGGCGGGCTGGATCGCCTCGTCGTTGAACACGCCGAAGCCGGCGTAGGAGAGCTCGCGCATCTCGCGGTAGGTCATCGTGTCGATGCCATCCTCCACCTCGGGGACGATGCGGGGGTCGACGGGATAGACGCTGTCCACGTCCGTGAAGTTCTCGTACACGTCGGCGCGAATCGCCGCCGCGAGGATGGAACCGGTGATGTCGCTCCCGCCGCGCGGGAACGTGGCCACGCTGCCGTCCTTGCGGTAACCGAAGAAGCCGGGGTAGACGACGATGCCGTCGAAGTCCGCGAACGCGCGCGCGAGCTTGCGGTAGGACTCCGGGTCGAGCGTGGCGTTGCCGCTCTCGCCCTCGAGGACCATGCCCGTCTCCTTCGGGCTGGCGTAGCGAGCCTTCACGCCGCGCGCCTTGAACGCCGCCGCCGCGAGCTTGGCGCTGTTGTCCTCGCCCGCCGCCTTGAGCGTGTCCATGAAGACGCCTGCGTCGGACTTCGGCGTGGCGAGGCGCGCGTCGACGTCGGCCTCGATCTCCGCCACGATTTCCTCGCCCAGCCCGAGATCCTCCGCGATAGACGCGTAGCGCGCGAGGACGGCGCGGCGCGGTTCCGCCACGTCCGTACCGTCGAGCGCGGCCTGCGCGAGCGCGATGAGGAGGTCGGTCACCTTCGTGTCCGCCTTGTTGCGCTTGCCGGGCGCGCTCACGACCACCATCCGCCGCTGCGGATCGGCCAGCACGATGTCGATCACCTTGGTCAGCTGCTTCGCGTCCGCGAGCGAGCTGCCGCCGAACTTGCATACCTTCATTTCTTCACTTCTTTCCTTACCATCCCGCAAGACGGGGCTGACGGAGACGCGCGTTCGCGGCGACGCTGTTCGAGAAGCGCCTCGTGGCCGCGTCCCACGTCAACAGCTTGCCGGGATCGAAGAGCGCGGCTACGCCCGTGAGCGAGCACTGCGTCATCGCGCCCGCGTAGGCGAAGTCGCTGCCCACCTTGGGACCGCCCTTCACCGCCGCGATAAACTCGTTGAACGGCTTCGAGTTCGGATCCTTGCCGGGAATGCGCGGATACTTCTGCTTCGGGCAGCCGCCGTCGGCGCGCAGCTTCTCAAGCGTCACGTCGGGCAGCATGCGCAGATAGTTCGCGCCGTGGTGGCCGTACTCGATCACGCCGCGCGTACCGTACACGAACGCGCCGTTGCACATGCCGTCGCGCTTCTTGCGCGCCTCGTTCGAGTTGTGGGGCGGATAGAGTTTCATGTCGCCCTTGTAGCCGGGCGGCACGGGGACGGACTTGCTCGCCTCGCCGTCGAACCACACGAGCTTGAACGGCTTGCCGTCGCGCTTCACGTACTCGAACGTGGTTTTCACGCCCTTCGGGAACGTGAGGCCGTGCTTCTCCGGCGTCCACTCGCCCACCACCTCGGCCTTCACCGTCTTGGGAAGCCCCAGGCCGAACGTCCAGAAGAGCGGATCCATCAGGTGGCAGCTCCAGTCGCCGAGCGTGTTGGTGCCGTACATCGTCCAGCTGCGCCATGCGCCGGGCAGGAACTTCGGGAAATACAGGCGGTGCGGCACGGGCCCCTGCCACTGCTCCCAGTCGAGCCCGGCCGGCACGTCCCACTTGAGCGGCATTTCGTCGAGCCTGTCCATGAAGGAGTACGTGGCCGGGCACCAGATGTGCGCCTCGGTGACCTCGCCGATGAGGCCGGCCTCCACCCATTCGCGGAAGTCGCGGATCGTGTCGTAGGCGTGGCCCTGGTTCATCGCCTGCGTGACGAGGTTCGGATGTTTCTTCGCCTCGTCGAGCATGTCGTCCATCTCGTGGAAGCTTTGCGCGAGGGGCTTCTCGCACTGCACGTGCTTGCCGCGCTTGAGGCACTCGATGGCCATCGTGGCGTGCCAGTGGTCGGGAACGCCCACGATCACGGCGTCGATGTCCTTGTCGTGCTTGTCGAGCATCTCCTTGTAGTAGTTGTAGAACGGCACGTTCGGACGCTTCTCGCGCTGGCCTTTGCTGCGGCGCTGGTCCACGTCGCAGAGCGCGACGATCTTCGCGCCCGCGTGCTCGAGGCCGTAGATGTCCGCCACGGCGCGCCCGCCGGCGCCGATCGACGCCACGTTCACCGTCTCGCTGGGCGGCGTCTGGCCGCTGCCGGCCACCAGACGGCGGGGAAGGATCGTGAACAACGTCGCGCCCCCGGCGCTCTTCATGAACATTCTGCGATTCATTTCGTCATCTCCGGTATTTCGGTGAAAACCAGTTGTAAATTATATCATACTTTTCGGCGTCATGGGGCTGGAGGAGGCGGCAGGTCGTCCAGCGACACGCTGTCGAGCTCCGCCTCCTCCTTGCGGGCGTCCTCGAGCCGCTTCGCCCACTTCAGGACCTCGGCGACAGGCTCGATGAGAGATTCGGGGATGAAATCATCCACCTTCCCCTTCGCGAAGAGGGCGCGGGCGAGCGGCTTGTCCTCCATGATCGGGATGCCCTCGGCGAGAGCGGTTTCGCGGATGATCTTCGCCCGCATGCCCGATCCGAGCACGCTGATGCGCGGAAGCGGGTATTCCTCTGCCCTGTAACGGATGCCTACCGCCAGGCGCGTCGGGTTCGTCACCACCACGTTGGAGTCCTTCGTCGCCTTCACGGGATCCGGCCCGTTCATGATCTCGTCGCGGAACTGACGCTGGGCCTGCTTGATCTCAGCGGATCCTTCCATCTCCTTGTACTCGCGCTTCACCTCGTCCTTCGTCATCATCATCTGCTTGGTGAAGTTGCGCCCCTGGAAGAGACGGTCCACGATGGCGATCACGATATAGCCGAAGGCCGTGTAGACGGCGAGCCGCTTGAGCATCACCTTCAGGCAGGGAAAGATGTCGTCCACCGTGCCGTAGCACATCGTCAGGAGTTCCGGAACGCTCGCCCAGATGATCTTGTAGAGGAGATAGCTGAGGAAGCAGACCTTGACCACGTTCTTGAGAAACTCGAAGACGTTCTTCATCGAGAATATCTTCTTCGCGCCCTCGACGGGATTCAGCTTCTCCATCTTCGGGATGATCGGCTCGAACGTAAAGAGCACGCCGATTTGCGCCATGTTGGCGGCAATGCCGATGACGGCGGCCACGGCCACGAAGATGAACGAATGCTTGCAGATGAGAACCGCCGTCATCTTGCTCGATTCGCGAAGGGCGATCGCGTCGTTCTCCGCAATCCGCCCGGAGAGGAAGCGGAGCAGACCCTCCATGTCCTCCATCAGCGCCACGCCCATCCAGCCGAGGAGCGCGAAAAGCACGACGAGGATTGCCGTGGAGACGATGTCTTTCGAGGTGCACACCTGCCCCTTCTGCCGCGCATCGCGCAGCTTCTTCGGCGTCGGCATCTCGGTCTTTTCTCCGCTCGATTCAGCCATGGTCGGTCAGATTCTGATGATTTAGCGGAGATTTTACCAAAAATCCAAAGAGGAATCCACGCCGACGACCGAGCGGAAAGCCGCAGCGACCGTCATCTGAACAACAGCATCGTGCCAGACGAACGGTCGAGCATGTATCCGCTGGCCGTCTTCACGACGGAACCGCGCCCCGTAACGGTCACGGACGCGAAGTCGCCTTCGCATGAGCCGAACGCGATGAGCGGGAACTGCCCATGGGCCTCCAACGCCGTCGAATCGACCTCCAGCGTCGCGCCCGGACCGATCGTCAGCGCGCCCGTGGCCGTCAGCGTGCCCACGCCCTGCGGCCCGCACGTGAAACGTACCTTCGCCGCGAGGTCCGCGCCGCCCGTGAGCGCCGCCGGCGTGTTCGTGAGCGTCACGTTCGCCGCCGTCACCTCACCCGACGATCCGATCTCCAGCACACCTTCGCCGTCCTGGCTCACCCACAGCGTCTTCTCCGTCGTGAACGATCCGCCCGCCACGCGCAGCAGACCCTTCGCGCAGTGGTTCGTGACGGGGCAGACCGTGTAGAGGGCGTACGGCTTGTGGCTGAGCAGATTCGTCGTCACGCCGCCCACGAACACGTCGCTTTTCGCCGACGCCACGCCGTTGGACAGGACGTAGCGTCCTTCGCCGCCGAACGCGCCCAGGATCATCTGGTACGTGGCCGGCTCATGGCGGAACTCGCCGCCCGTCTGCACCACGTCGCCTTCCGCCACGCCGAGGCCGACGCCCGTGTAGTGCGCGCCTGCGTCGTTCGTCACCGCGCCGCCCGCCAGGTTGAGCGTGCCGCGGAAGAACCCGGGCACAGTCAAGTTCGCCACGGTGCCCGCGCCCACGATCAGGCCATGCATCGTCGACCTGGACTCCCAGTTGCCCGTGTTGCGGATGCTGCCGCCGGTCATGTTGACGACGCCCGTCACGCAGTTGACGTCGATGGGCTTCCCGCCCGGCTGCGCCACGCGGAAGCCGTACGCGCCGCCGATAAGCTGCCCGCGCGTCAGGTTCACCTCCGCGTAGCCGTTGACGTAGCCCACGGCGAACGTGTTGGGCGCGTTCAGCGTCTGCGAGGAATTCCAGTTGAGGATCGCGCGGGAATTGGCCGCATTGCAGTTGACGTAGAACATCACCTGCGATCCGGACATGGCGAGCGACGCGTCGTCGTCCACGGTCACCACCGCCGTCTGCCCGGCCTGCGGGGCAATGCGGAAACGCGCCTGCGCGGAGACGCTGTTGGCCACTTCGTCCCACGTCACGTGACCGGACACGGACGCCTGGTCGCGCAGGTGCACCGTCCCGCCGCCGAACGCGCAGCCGTTGTCCTCGTAGCGGATCGACGCGTCGCCCGAGAGCTCCACCGTGCCGCCTTCGTTCAGCCGGAGGAAGTTGTCGCTGAACGTGCCCGTGCGCGCGATCACCAGCCGCCCGCCCGTCATCTCCAGACGTCCGCCCGTAATGCAGTGGAGGCCCCGGAGGACGTTTTGCGAGGCGATCCGCAGCTCGCCCGACGCGATGGCGACCACGCCGGTGTCCGCCCCCGCCCCGGAGGCGACGATCCGCCCGTGCAGGTTCGTCAGGCTCACCGTGCCGCCGGCCAACGTGAGCCGGCCGCCGTCGGCGATGGAGAACGTGGCGTACGTGTCCGCGAAGGACGTTCCGTCCCCGTCGTAGTCCAGGACGCCGCCGTCCTCCACGCGCAGTTCGCCGCCCTTCCCCACGGACAGCACGGCGTTCTCGACGGGCAGCCGTCCGCCCGACGCGATCCGCACCTGCGTGGCGCCCGAGCCGTTGGCGACCGTGAGGTTGGTGATGGCCGGCACAAGGGTCGACACCGTCACCGTCTTGGCCTCGCCCGCCCGCGTAAGCGCCGCCGGCGTGTACACGTTCGGCACGCCGTAGTCCCACGCGCCCGTGTCCGTCCACGCGCCGCCCGTCGCGTTCGTCCACGTGGTCGCCCCCGCCTCGATGAGACGTGCCCGGTCGGCGGCGGCGTTCCGCGCCACCTCCTCTGCGGTGAGCAGGCGGTTGTAGAGGCGGAACGTGTAGAACGTCCCCTTGAACGCATTGCCGGGACGCGAGGCGTCGTTGCCGATCTTGTAGGTGGCCGACGCGCTCAGCTTGTTGTCCGCCACGGTCTTGGTTCCCGTGAACGCGAGCGCGCCGTTCTTGTAGAGCTTCTGGCTCGACGCGCTGGAGACGAGCGAAAACGCCGCCGCCTCGCCCGCGACGAGCGTCACGTCCGTGTCGTAGTCCGGATTGCCGTTGTAGTAGAGACGCATCTGCCCGATGGTCTTCTTGCTTGAGTTGTGCTCGATGCCGAAGCCTCCCGTATTCCACGACCCGAAGAAGTTTTCGCGGCTGGTCGTGCGGTTCGGCCGCACCGTGAACTCGAGCGTGAACGTGTTCGAGTTGAGCGCCTGGGCCACCGCTGCGTTTGCCGCCGTGCCGAAGCCAAGCGGGTAGCAGTCCGCGCCGTTCACCCATCCGTTCGCCGCCCAGGTGACAGCGGCGTCGAGGATCGCGTCGCGGTTGTTGCCGGAAAGGTCGGTCCACGTGGTCGCCGAGGCGTTGTGCGTTCCCGCGCCCGCGTTGTCCGCGCCGTCGTACCACACCACCAGGCCGTCCGTCACGTAGTCGGCGTCGGCCGTCGAGGCCGCCGGCGGCGCGGACGGACGGAACACGGCGTAGACCGTGGCGGGTTCGGAGCAGTCCACGACGACCTCCAGGCCGTCGACGGAGAGGAACGCGTTGGTGTCGCCGCCCCACGCGATGAACTCGTAGCCGGCGTCCGGCGCGAAGGTCAGCGCCAGCGTCGGGGATTCGGCGCTCTGCACGACGTTGGTGGTGAACGAGGCCGCGGCCGCGCCGCCCGCCAGGCTCACCGTGCCGCCGAGCGCGGATGCGGAGACGGTCTTCACGAGGTTCGTCTGCGCGTCGAACGCCCAGCCGTTCGGCAACGCGCACGTCGCGGGGTCCGCGCCGCGGAAGCGCACGGCGTCGACGGCCGCGTTGACCGCGAGCTCGCCCTGCGTCAGCACGCGGTCGTAGAGACGGAAGGCGTTGCACGTGCCGATGAACGTGACGCTGCTTCCGCCGCGGAAGTCGCCGCCGATACAGCTGTTGCAGTCGGTCACGCGATTGACGATCGGCATCTCGCTTTGCGTCGTGTCGGAAAAGGTTCCCAGCACGGCGTCCTTCCAGAGGCCGCGCTCCGTGGGCGCGGCCGTGAGGGCCAGCGTGGCCGAATCCCCGCTGGCGTAAGTCAGGGAGGCGCGCGTCGTGTACTGGTTGAGCGTCACTTCTCCGGCGAGCGCGCGCAGGAAGTGCAGCCGGAGGGCATTGTGCGTCGCGCCGGTACCGTTCGCCGTATACTCCATGTTGACGCCATAGTTGACGGCGTACTGCCCGAACAGCACGCCGCGCCCCGTGGTCGCGCGCGTGCCCGTGAACTCCATCGTGAACGTCTCGGAACCGGTGACGGCGGCGACCCCCGGCCCAATCACGATGGGGTTGTCGACGCCGCCCTCGCTCACCCAGCCGTTCGCCGTCCACGTGATGCCGCTGCCCACAGTGCCGTCGTTGCCGTGTCCGGTGAGGTCCGCCCACGTCGCCGCGGTCGGGTCGTGTACGCCCGCGCCGGCGTTCTCGACACCGTCGTAGCACGCCACCAGCCCCTTCTGGACATATGAAAACGCATTCGCGCCCTCGGCCTCCATCGTACCGATGCAAACCGCCGCCAAACAGGCCGCCAAGGCCAATCTCATCCTCATCTTGCGCTCCTTATTTCGGCGCGCGCCGCGATCGGCACGCAAAATTCACCTTGCTAAAATTCCACTTGGCGTCAATATATCATATCCTCGTCTTTTACGTCAATGCGCGAACAACCGCAGAAAGAGGACGGCCAACGCAAGCAGCGGCTTGCGTACGCTGAGCGGAAATGCGCGCAAGGCACGGCGCACGACGGGATCCGAGGAATATTCGCGCACGAGTCGGACACCCTCGCGGAACGGCACGTCCGTCCTAAACACGAGCGCCAGCATCTCCAAGAGCGAAAACACGCACGAACAGCTGTAGCTCTCCGCCAGCGTACCGCCCGCCGCCGCGTCCAGCGCCTGGCGACGGCGCAGGAGCGCCAGCTTGTTCGTCAGCTCGCGCCGGCTGCGACGCAGGCGCGCGATCGCTCCCTGCGGGCGGAGCGCGTAATCGTACAGCGGATCGGGGATGCAGGTCATGGACTGCGCGTAGAGCATGTATTCGCAGTTGAACATCGCGTCCTCGTAGAGGTCGATCGCCTCGTCGAAGCGGACATGGTGCGCCTCGACGAGCGCCCGGCGGTAGACGCATCGCCACACGCCCCCCTGTTCCCGATGGGCATAGAGCGGCGTACCGGCGTACCAGGCCCGCACCTGCGCAGGCGAATACCCGAACATGCGGCTCATGAACCCGGCACGAATCTCCGCGTTCGTACGATAGCGATAGTCGCCCTTCAAGGCCACAAGGCGGAAATCGCCGCCCCCCGCGTCCCGCTGACGGTAGGCGAACGCGCAGTAGTCCGCGCCGTCCGCTTCCATCGCCGCGACGCCGCGCGCGAGCATCTCGGAGGAAAACGCATCGTCCGGGTCGGCAAAAAAGATATACTCGCCACGCGCGGCGTCAAGGCCGGCGTTGCGCGCGGCGCTCACGCCCCGGTTCGACTGCGTGATAACGCGGATGCGGGGATCTTGCGCGGCGGCGGACGCGAGGATCGCAGCCGTGTCGTCCGTCGAGCCGTCGTCCACGAAGATTGCCTCGAAGTCGCCAAGTGTCTGCTCCCGCACACAGGCGATGCACACGGGGAGCGTGTCCGCCGCGTTCCAGCAGGGGATGATAAGCGATGCTTTCGCCCGCGAAGGTCTGTTGTCCTGGATCGCTGTCATTTTTCGTAAAATATTCTAGCATATCTCCCGCACGGCGAATGCGGCTCGTACGCGATTGTGCTATAATCGGGTCATGGCAATGTCCAGTCCCATACCTGTCGTATTCGCGTTCAACGCAGAGTACGCCCTGCCTGCAAGCGTCGCAATTCAGTCGCTGCTTTCGAGCAAGCGGCCGAAAACCGTCTACGCCATCGTTGTCCTCCACACTGGGCTTCCGGAACAGGTGAAAAGAAAGATCGAAACGATCGCGCCGATCCTGTGGATCGAGGTCGCACCGGCACGTTTTGCGCATTTTCCGAAAGGATGGGGCGGCACGGAGACCTGGCTGCGAATCCTTCTCGCGGACCTGCTCCCGGAATACGACAAGGTGATATGGAGCGATGTAGACGTACTGTTCTGCGACGACCTTTCCGAGTTGTTCGCAAAAGACTATGGAGACGCCGAATGGGCAGGCGT
>CAMNLN010000100.1 GCA_946543025.1 uncultured Verrucomicrobiota bacterium | reverse complement strand
TTCAATTCGAGAAAGTGGTTTTCCGGCCAGTCGCTGTCGGGCACGGTCACGCCGCCGCGTCGCGTCCACGTTTTGCCGCCGTCCGCCGAGGCGAGGGCGAACGCGCCCGCGTCCTTGTTGCTCGTGCCGAACAGACCCGCCCACGGTCCCCACGTGCGGGCGTTCTCCACGGGGAGGAGCCACGTGCCGTTGCGGAGGACGATCGGCTTGTTGAGCGCCGCGCCGTCGCAAATGCGGCGGATGGGCGACCAGGCGGGCTTCACGTCGTCTGGGTTCGCGCAGATCGTCTCCCACACGCCCATGCGCCCGTCGTTGTGCCACATGGACTGGCTCACGAAGAGGTGCAACTTGCCGGCGGGATCCGTCCAGAGGTTCGCGATGATGTTGCTGCGCGGGAACGGGATGCGCTTCGGGTCGTGTCCGTCCACCACGAGCGCGGGCGGGTTCCACGTCTCGCCGTTGTCGTCGGAGAAAACGCAGGTCGTATACGCCTCCGGCGAGTCGCCGCCGCCGACCCAGCTCGCCCAGAGGCGTCCCTTCGGCGTGAGTGCCGCGCCGTTGTTCATTGCCCACACCTCGTTCGCCGCCAGGTACTTTTCCGGGACCGGTGCCGTGATGAGCTGTGGCGGCACGAGCGCGAGATCGGCCACCGCCTCCATCGCGCGCCGCTCAAGCGCGCGCACCTTGTCTTCAGTCCACTCCTCTGCGGAGGCAATCGCGGCAGCCAACAGGCAGATGACGGTCATCAACTTTTTCATCACTTGTTCCTTTCGGTTAAACTGGTATACCAGATATCGCCGGAAGTTTATCATCTTCCCGTGCCGCCGTCAAGGGCGTTTATGGTAAAATATGCGCGAACTGCCATGACTCTCTGCGACAAAGCCTACAACCATCTCTCGCGCATGCTGGCGCGCGGCGTCCTCAAGCCGGATCAGAAGCTCTCCGAGCGTTCGGTGTCGCTTGCCTGCGGGGCGAGCCGCATCCCGGTACGCGAGGCCATCCGCCGCCTCGTCGAGGAAGGCGTGCTCTACCAGAAGAGCCAGAGCGGAACCTACGTGGCGCGCCTCGACCGTCAGCAGATCGTGGACGCCTACGAGGTGCGCGAGGCCATCGAGACGTACCAGATGCGGAAGGCGATGCCGCGCCTGACGGACGCGCAGAAGCGGCGGCTTTCGAAATCGTGCGACGCGCAGCTTGCCATCATTCGCGCATTCCGAGCCTCGGGCAAGCCGATTCTCTCCGGCAAACAGGAGCAGGATTTCCTCGCCCACGACTTCTTCTTCCACCTCCAGCTGCTGAAGGCGTCCGGCAACCGGCTCGCGGAGAAGATCGTCACTACGGCCTACCGGCGCAACCGGTTCTTCGGGCTTCACAGCCACAGGCGCGACCTTACCCACCTGGCCTGGACCTGGCGCTACCACCGGCGCATGGCGGACGCCATCCTCGCCAATGACGCCGACGCCGCCGTGTTCTGGATGCGCCAGCACATTCTCCGTTCGCTGAAGGACGCGCTCGCGCAATTTGCCGGCCAGACGGATGGCCTCTAGGCCGTGCGCTACCGCAGGCGCCACACGTGCGCAGGCGAGGAGGACGCGCCGCCGTAGACGCGCATCGTCACGCCACGTACGCCGACCTCCATCCGCATGTACCCCGCGAGCGACGAGCGCAGGTAGCGGGTCACCGCCGGACGGTACTCCGCGAAGCGATCCTGTCCGGGCGCAGTCTCCTGCCGCGCGCCATACGTCTCCGGCCCGATCTGGTGCGGCGTCGCCCGCGCCCGGTTCTCGGGAGACCAGACGCTGCTCGCGATCACCTGCGTGATGCGCCCCTCGTCCGTCATAACCTCCGTCAGTTCCGTCGTATGCAGGTGCCCCGCGAGGACGATCACGTCGTTCTCCAGCAGCATCTTCCGCAACTTGAGACGGTTTGCGGCCGAGGTGTTGCCGCCCCAGAGATGCCAGGTGAAGTTTGTCGTGTCCGACGGCAGCACGGGTCCGTGCGTCATGAGGAACTTGTATCGCGCGTCCGGGTGCGCGGCGAGCGCCTCCTCGATGACGGGCATCGAGGGGCTGTTGAAGTTCACGGAGATGTAAAGGTCCGGCCCGTGCGTAAAATAGAAGGTGGTTTCTTCGACCGTCTCGCCCAGCTCCTCCGTCATGCGCGCGCACTGCCAGGCGTAGTAGGTGTCCGCCGCACCGCTCGAATCTGCGTTCGACTTGCGGATATCGTGGTTGCCGGTCACAAGACAAAGCGGAAGGCTTCTCCCGAGCGCGTTCTTGATCGTAGCGAACGCATCCGTCGCCATCTGTTCATGCGTCGCGTTGTCGTTGCAATCGCCCTGCACGAGGTCGCCGAGCTGAATCGCAAAGGCGGTGTCGGACGTCATGCGCGCGGCCGCGGCCCTCAGGAGTCGCGGACAGCGGTCGGCCCACATGTCCGCGTTGCGGTCCCACTCCTCGATCTGGTACGCGGGCGGATCGGGATTGTGGCCGTGGTAGGTTCCGTGGACGAGGCCGTCGAAGTGCGTATCGCCAAGAACGATTACGGAATAGTCTCCCGGCGCGCGCGCAAGAGGCGGCGGCAACGGCCCGCGCCGCCGGCGCAGCACGGCGGCCTGCAGCGCGCGCCAGGGACCTGTCCCCAACGCCAACGCCCCTGCGGCGAAACTCTTGAGCCATTCTCGTCGCGTCATCGGTCACCTCACAAAAATCGTCGTTCCGGCCGACATCGACCCGTTCCACAAGTACAGGCCCTTGCCGGTATTCAGCACCCGATACCCGGACCCTTCCAGGTTCGTCTCGACGAACGAGCCTCGCACGCCCCCTGCCGTATCAATCAGCAAATGCGAGTTCCATTTCTGGAGACGGTTCAGGTCCGTCACAAGCAACGTCGCGTCCGTCACGTCCACTGTTTCTGCGCTCACGATGCGATCGCCCAACTCGACCTCCACGATGCCCGTCACGGTTGACGGCGCATCGAGCCGAATCGTTCCGACCGTACCCGAGCCGCCCGGACGGAGGACGTCGTTCACCGTGAGCGCACCGTTCTGGATCCGTCCCGTGCCACTCACGATCGCCATGGTCTTTGTCGTGCCGGCCAGATCGAGGGTCGTACCCTCCAGCACCGTTGGTCCCGTGTACGTGTTCGAACCGGCGAGGACGAGCGTCCCGCCGCCGGTCACGCGCAATCCGCCGTCAACATCCGCACACGACGAATCGTGCAACAGGGCCTGCGTCACGACATACGGGCCGCCCGCGCGGGAAAGATCGATGACGGCCCCGCCCGCGCCGACGCATGCCGCCGTCAAGCCCTTCATCGTCCTGTTCACTTCTGCCGCGCAATACGGCGCGAACGTGCCGCCGTCGAAGCAAACGCGTGCCGTTCCGTTGGAGCACACGATGTTCTCGGCGCGCAGCACGCCGCCGCACAGGTGGACCGTTCCCGTGTTCGCTCCGGCGCGGCCGAGCAGCAATATGCCGCCAATGTCCAGCTCGCCGCCATTGACCGTGAGGGAACAGTCGGTTGCGCCCGGTGACGCCTTCTGGTAGCCGAGGGTAAACGGCCCCGACACACGCCAGAAGCCGCCGTTCACCACCACCGTCGGGCGCGAATACATCGGCCCGCTTCCCGTCTGTCCCAGGCGTACCCACGACGACGTCACCGCGCCGCCGTTGAGCGTAAACTGCCCTCGGCACGGGCGCGTCACGCCGTGGTAGTAGCCCACGTAGAAAGACGACGCGTTCAGCACGCCGTTGTTCATCACATACGTGCAGTCCTCGCCCTCCACGGAATCGACGCCCACGCAGAAGTCGCTGCAGGTCACGACCGGCGCATCGGACGGATCGCCGACAGTCCCCTGCACGATCCGCCCCTGCGACACGTTCCCCTTGCGATAGGTGGAGATCGGCGAGTCGCCGTTGTCGCGGATGTACGTCTTGGCCTGGTTCGTACGGTTGCTCGTCGCCGCGCCCAACGCGAACACCCCCGTCCCCGAAAGTTTCAAGTCGCCCGCGCCTGCCTTGATGAAGGCCGTAGCGCTCGCGGTCATGGAACGGACGGACACCGTCCGCCCAAGCGGAACCTCGAGCACCGCAGCCTTGCCGCCGCCGTTCGCAAGCGCGAGGCCCGGGAGGATCGCGTCCGGCCCCTCGTAGCGCAACGTTCCGCCACCGAGCTGCAGGGCGTCGGACGTTGTCGCGAACGAAAGGTTCGAGAGAATCGTCCGCCCGCATCCGGCAGAAATCTGGCGAACACCGTCCAGCGCGCCTCCGACGACAACCGTGCCCCCCCCTGTCGCCGCGCACCTGTTTACCAGCAGAATCGAATTTGAACCGGCGATCTCTCCGGAGAACGCAAGCGACGCGCCCGTCCGCGTTTCCACTGCAAGGCGCGTTCCCGTCACAAGCGGCAGGGCGAGCTCGTGCGTCCCCGTCGCCGCCGCCACCTCCGGCACTGCGCCGTCCGCGTCAAGCGTCACCGTCGAACCCGTGAGCCGGTAGCCCGTATCCGCCGCGCCGGACAGCGCGAGCGCGCCAACCGTCGCAGCCCTTGCCAGCGTCACGGGCACGGCGGCGGCCTGCGCCGGACGAAACCCCGCCACGACGCCTGCGCCGTCAGGCGGCGTCCATCCGGTCCAGTTTGCCTGCGAGTGCCACTTGCCGCCCGCCGAGGTGGCCGACCACGCGCGTACGCCCATGCTGTACGCGCCAGCATCCTGCGCGGCAATCGTCGCGACGACGGCCTTCCAGCCGCCGCCAATTGAGATCTCCTCGTAGGAAACAGACGCGACGTGCGCATCCGCCGGCGCGACGAACCGCGAAAGGTCTACCGTTTGCGTCGCCCGGTAGACGAGCGCCGTGTAGGTGCCAGAGACGACCTCGCGCGCAAGCGGCGACGCGCCGACATGCGCGCGCACCGCCACCGGGGCGCGCACGTCCAGCGTCCCAAGCACGGTAAATCCCATCCCCGTGGCCGCATCCACGTCCAAAACCACACGCCCCGCCTCGCCGTCTGTCCCCAGAACGAGATTTGAAACCGTTCCGCCCGAACCTTCTTGCCAGAGCGTCACACCGTCCGAAACGCAGACGGGGCCCGCAAGGACACTCTCCGCGAACGCGGGCCCAAACGACACGACGCCGTTGCCCGCGACGGTGAGCCCGGCATCATCCGCGTCACCTTCCATTTTCTGGTCGAGGCGCATCCATGCGCCCGGCGGAAGCCTGGTCAGATCGAGCGTCGTGGGCCGCCCAAGATACAGATGCGTGAGGCCCGAGACAATCACCGGCCCGTCCGCCGCCGCGTATCCGTACCACGTGCCACCGTCGAAGCGCAAGACGGACGACATGGCGCCAGCGCCGCTGATCGAACCGCAGGTGAAACTCGCATTCTCGCCGATCTCCACCGTCGTGTCTGTGCCGTACTGCATCTTCATCGAACCCAGGATGGAGAACGTTCCACCCGCAAGCGTCAGCCGGGCAGGGCCGTACGCACCGTCGATCACTTCCCGAGAACCGCCGGTGAACGACGTGCAGACGACGTCGCCGCCGGTTTGTGTCCACGTTGTCGTCGGCGGGCAGTTCGGGGATCCCGGCGACGACTGGAACGAGAGAGCGCCCGTCTCGATGCGTCCACCCGCCACGTTCACCCGCGCGTGCGCCACGTGCCGCTGCACGTTCAGGTCGTAGCCAAGCGTGAACGATCCAGCCCGAATCAACCCGCCGTTCACGGTGAGCGTCGGATGCGTACCGCCGACGGGGCCTTGTCCGCCGGAGCCGTTGTAGTAGCCGCACAAGAACGTGTAGCAGTCGACGATACCGCTCTCCAGCACGATCTCGCCGGAAGTCTCAGCACGTCCGTTCTCTGCGCTCGCCGTCACGCCGCCAACATGCAACTCGCGGCCAGCAAGGTCGATATGCGGCGCTGCCACGCCACCGCCCGGCGTACCGATCACGAGCCGTCCATCCGCCACCGTGACGTGCTGGAACGTATCCAGCGGCGAGGAGCCGTCCGCGCCGATGCCCAGCATAAGGTCCTTGTTCTTCTTCGTGTTGCCGAGATCGAACGGACCTTCGCCGACGAGGATCAGGTCCCCGGGGCCGGTCTTCATGAGCGCGGAGACGCCCACGCGCACGGTACGCGGCGCGAGGTCGTGCGCAACCTCCAAGATGGCGCACTTCTGCGCGCCGGCGTCGAGCGTGAAGCCGCCCACCTCCTCGCCTAAGCCCGTATACCGCAGCGTACCGGGGCCGACGACAAGGAGATCAGGAGTTGTCGCAAACGCGAGCGACGCGAACGTCTCCGTACCGCCCTGCGGCACGACCTGGCGCACGGACGATTCCACCTTCACGACGAGACGCGCGCGTCCGCCCGAGATGACAACGCCGAGCGTACCCGTCATATTTGCGGGAAGCGAGGCTGCAAGCGTCGAACGGGAAACTACTTGCGCGAGGGCTGTTCGGTTCGTCGCCGGAACATCGAGGACGGAATAAGTGCCGCTGGCGGCAATGCCGTCCATGCGGATCGCAAGGCGCGCGGCATCGGCCGCCGCGAAGCCATCGCGCACGACAAGCGGCGCGAAGCCGGACGCGGCGACATGGAGGCCGATTGAGACGCTCGTGCCGTCTGCTCCGAGTGCAAGCGTCCGCACGACCTGCGCCCGGTCCGCGATCAGGAGCGCACCGTTGGCAACGACGAGGTCCGTATCCAAAGGCAAGGCCCCCTCGCCTTCAAACGCGAGGACACCTTTTTCCAGGCGCGTGGGGCCCGCATACGCCTGTGCGGCGGCGAACAAGTTGGTGGCGGTCGAGGACTGTCCGCGCACGACGAGCCCACCGCCGGACGAAACAAGCGAACCGGCCAGAACCGACGCGCCATGGGCGGCAGGTTCGAGGACGAGGCCGCCCGGGCCGATTGCCGCCGTAACGGCCGCGTCGTCCGGCAGCAGGACATGCCGTCCGACGCTGCGCCCGCGCACGGTCGCGCCGTCGAATCGGCAGGCAATCGTCCCGCACAGGCATTCGAGTTCGTCGACCGAAAGCGTACCGCCGTCTGAAACGTCCAGCGTCACGCGCCCGGCGCTATTCGCAATGCGTGCCAACGAGAGGTAGCCGCCACCCGCGACCGTCACGTGCGAGACGATGTCGCGCTTGTTGGTGAAGCCGCCGGCGAGAACGAGCGTACCCGTTCCCGTCACGCGGACGGTGTTCGTGGTGTCCATGTTGCCGCTGATGCGTCCGGTCTGCGCCATGGCGGCGACAAGCGTACCGTTCGTCACCTCCACGACCGTGTAGGCACCTCGATCGTCAGCCATGTTGAGATCGTTCGCGACGGTCATCGTTCCGCCGTAAACCTCCAGGCTCGGCGCGGACCGCTGGGGGAAACTCGCGTAGCCGAGCTTGTTGCGGCCCATGGAAAAGCAGTCGCCCACGGACACGTTCCCGCCCGTCACGCGGAGCGTGGCGCGCGGCATGCGCGCGGGCGTGTTGTTCGTGTGGCCGTTGTAGCTGCCGTGCATGAACCAGCCGGCAAACTGTACATTGCCGCCAACCACTTCCACCGTCGCGTCGACCTCCTGCTCGCGTTCTTTCGTCCAGCCCCCGATTCCCACGTTGTTCGCGTTGCCGATCAGGTACGTGCCGCCACTTTCTCCGAGGACGAGCTTGCCTTCCAAGACATGAAAGCCGCGGTAGCCGCGCGTGGGCGAGTCGCCGTTCGCGTTGGGGGCGAAGCGGCACTGGAAACCCTCGGCGCTGTCGCGCAAGACGCCGGCCTGGTTGAGCCGCGTCGTGCCCGCGCCCGCGAGGCTGAGCGTACCGGGACCGGTCTTCACGAACGAACCGCGCGCCTGCACGAGATCGCAGGCCAACGTGAGGTCGCGGCGGATATCGTAGATCGCGGCCTGGTTCGTGACCGGCGTGTCGTTCGTGAACGGACGGTCCGTCCAGCCGCCGTCCGGTCCCTCGTAGCGGAACGTGCCGGCGCCGATGGAGACGAGGCCGGACGACCCCAGGCTCGACGGCTGGCCCGACGGGGCCACGCGGCTTGCGACGAGCGTACCGCAGCCGAGCGTGGTAGGAGCGGAGTATGAACTGCTCGCATCCAGGCGCACGATGCCGCCGCCGCTCGTGCCGGGATTGATTCGCACGGCGGTTGCGGAAACGATCGCCGGAACGTTCGTCTCCACGCCGTTGCCGGGCTGGATGACCGCCTCGCCCGCGTACAAAGCCACCGTCAGCAGACTTCCCCAGCCTGCCGCGAGCTGAATCAGACCATGTACGCGCGCCTTCATGTCCGCCGACAACCTTTACCGGCGGATATTCTACCAAAAAAATCAACGGTAGAAATTGCCCATCGCGCGGAACTTGGCGTAGCGGGCTTCCACCAGTTTGTCCACGGGAACCTTTGCAAGCTCCTTCAGCGCGGCGAGGACGGCCTTCTTCACCGCAAGCGCGGCGGCCTTGTGGTTTGTCTGCGCGCCCCCCGCCGGCTCGGGCACGATCTCGTCGATCGCGCCGAGGCGCTTCAGGTCGGCGGCGGTGATCCTGAGCGCCTCCGCCGCCTCGGGCGCCTTCGCGCCGTCGCGCCAGAGGATGCCTGCGCATCCTTCGGGAGAGATGACGGAATAGACCGCGTTCTCCAGCATGAGGATGCGGTCGCCCACCGCGATCGCGAGCGCGCCGCCGCTGCCGCCCTCGCCCGTCACGACCACCACGATAGGCGTCTTCAGGAGCGAGAAAAACTCGAGCGACTTTGCGATCGCCTCGGCTTGCCCGCGCGCCTCCGCCGTGTCGCCCGGATAGGCGCCGGGCGTGTCCACGAACGTGACGATCGGCAGGTGGAACTTCTCGGCCAGCTTCGCGAGGCGCATCGCCTTGCGATAGCCGTCCGGATTCGCCATGCCGAAGTTCGCCTCCACGTTCTCCTCCACGGTCGCGCCTTTGTGATGGCCCAGCACCAGGCACTTCTCCCCGCCGATCGTGGCGAAGCCCGCGATAAGGCCGCGATCGTCGTTTACGAGGCGGTCGCCGTGCAGTTCCTCGAAGTCGCTTGCGACGTGCTTCAGAAAGTCCATCAGGTGCGGGCGCTTCGGGTCGCGCGCCAGCTTCACCTTGTCCATCGCCGTCATCTTCTTTTTCTTCTCTGCCATTGTCCTTCTCCTTGGTTTTAAGCTTTCGTTTCGCCGCCGACGAGGACGGCCAGCGCCGTGATGTCGTCCGACTGCTCCGCTTCCGCCGCGAACCCGTCCAGCTCCCGCAGCATGCTCTCGACGAGCTCGGACGGCGAATCCTTCGCGTGCGCGGACGCGAACGCCAGCAATCGCTTCTCGCCGTATTGCGCATGGTCGTTCCGTTCCGCCTCCGTGACGCCGTCGGTATAGACGATCAACCGCGTGCCGGGCGCGAACGTCGCGGCCTGGCTCGCGTAGGGGAACCCCTCCGCCACGCCGGCGGCGAGGTTGCGCTTCGCCGCGAGCAGCTCCGCCGTGCCGTCCGGCTTGATGACGACGAGCGGCGGATGGCCCGCGTTGCAGTACTCCAGCTTTCCGGTAGCGAGGTCAATCCGTCCGACGAACAGTGTCACGAACATGCACGTGTCGTTGTCCTTGCAGAGAAGCGCGTTGATGCGCCCGACGATCTCGTCGGGCGGCAGTCCCATGTCCGCCGAGAGGCGGAAGCCGGCGCCGGCCAGGAACGCGAAGAGCGCCGCCGGGATGCCCTTGCCCGAGGCGTCGCCGATCGCGAAGTAAAGGCTTCCGTCCTTCTCTTGGAAGTCGTAGAAGTCTCCGCCCACTTCCCGCGCCGGACGCAGGATCGCGCCGAGGTAGGGCGGGGCACGACGATTGAGCACGCTCGACTGGATCGTCCGCGCGATGCCCAGCTCGCTGCTGAGGCGTTCGTTCGCCGCCGTCGCGCGTTGGAGGCGCGTGGAGAACGACCACGAGACGAAGAAGATGAGCCCGAGGCCGACGATCGAGAACACGGCGATCCGCCAGACGAGGCTGCGCGCGCCCTGCAAGATGTTGGACAGCGGGCAGACGAGCTCCACCGTCCAGCCGTTGATGGCCTTCCCGGCAATCTTCACCGTATCGCTCGCCGCCTCGGCGCCGGGGGGCGCGCCGACGAGCGTCTGCCCCTTCTGCGAGAACAGGACGGCGTAGGAGTTCGAATACGGCTTGATCGCCGCCACGTGGCGCGTCAGCTCTTCGAGCGAGACGTCTGCGGTAAGGACGGCATAGACCTTTCCGTCCCGTTTCACAAGCGGCACGGAATACGTGCACATCATCACCTCCGCGCCGCCTTCGTCGAAGTACGGCTCGCACCAGGAGGACTTCTTCGCCTCCTTCGGAATGCGGTACCAGTCCATGCCATGGTACTTGAACGTCTCGCCGCCCTGCTGGATGCGCTTGACCTCGCCTTTCCCGTCCTTGTAGGAAAAAGCGGAATAGTAATATCCCTTCGACGGGAAGAAGTTTGGCTCGAAGGCGATCGTGCTGCCGACGATGAACGGGTTGTTCTGAACGAGCTCGCCCGTGATCTTGAACATGTAGTCGGGATCGG
>CAMNLN010000099.1 GCA_946543025.1 uncultured Verrucomicrobiota bacterium | reverse complement strand
CGCCGATACGGTCTACACGTGGACCGGCACGGCCGGCGACGGCAAGTGGTCCACGCCCAACAACTGGGACAAGGGAAGCGGCTATCCCTCCGCCGCCGACCACATCGCCCAGTTCACCAAGTCGGCCACCGTGACCGTCGACACGGGCGCGCAGCTGACGCTCGGCTACATCAAGGTCACGGCCGGCAACGTGACGGTTAACGGCACCGAAGGATCGTCCCTTACGCTTGATCACGCGGTGTTCAACGGCTCGACGGGATACGAAGGCGGCTTCGTGGTCCAGCCCGGCTGCACGCTCACGATGAACGTGCCGGTGGTGTCGGACAAGCGCGTCGACAAGTGGCGCAACGGGACGGTCGTGTTTGCCGCACCCTACACGAACACGGCAACTTCTTATCCGCTGATTATGGGCCAGGGCACGAACATCGTCGCCGGCGGCGGATCAATCTACTTGCCGAACGACATCTTGAACATCGCCAACGGCGACGGCGACGCGAACGGCTACACGACGCTCCTCGTGCAGGACGACGCGCAGATCTCCGCAAAGGGGATTGTCCTCGCCATTGGCGCCAACAGCTGGAACGCAGGGCGCGTCGTCCAGGACGGGGCCGCGTCCCGCGTGGAGGCGTTTGCCGGCAACCTCGAGATCGGCAGGGGCCAGAAGGCAGGCACGCCCGCTTCGTCATACACGCTGAAAGACGGCCACCTCGAGGTGAAGGGAAACGTCCACCTCGGCCTCTCGGGCATTGGTTCACTCTTCCGCCAGGAGGGAGGCTCCTGCCGCACGGACAACTTCATCTTCACGAACAGCGTCGGGCGCGTGGAACTTGCCGGGGGCGTGCTCTACACGGACTACGACGGCGTGATCACCCGCCCCGCGTCGAGGTCCGTCTTCGCGTTCTCCGGCGGCACCTACATGACCAGCACCAACAGGAACACGAATTTCGGGGCCAGCCTGCTGGAGCTGAGCGGCACGCCCACGCTCCAGGCCGCGTCCGGTCGTACGTTCTACTTCCCTGCGGGAATCTCCGTGGCGGACGGCACGGCATTCACGCAGTCCGGCGGCACCACGATCCTCACGAACGACGTGGAGGTGGCAGGCGAGTTCGCCGTCACGAACGGCACGTTCAACCTGAACGGCGGATCGATTTTCCCGAAGCCGAACGCGACCGCGCCGTGGAAGCTGACGGTGCGGAACGGCGGCACGTTCTTCATGCGTCAGATCAATTCGCGCCTCGCCGTGCCGGTCGACCTGGCCCTCTCCGGCACCGGCAAGATCGAGATGGCGAACAACCACAACAGCATCTACAACCGTTCCGTCGTGATCGCCCACTCGTTCACGCGCGACGGCGTGGCGCAGGCCAAGGGACGCTACGTCGGCGGCACGGCCTACCTGGCCGGGCTTGCCCCCTCCAGCATCGTCGTCTGTTACGTCTGGACGGGCGCGGGCGACGGGACGAGCTGGAACGACCCTGCGAACTGGGACGGCAACGCCGTGCCGCCTTCGGCCAACAACACGTGCGTGGACCTCTCGCGCGCGGCGGGCGGCACGATCACGCTGGACAGCGACGTGACGCTGACGTTCATCGGTTTCCTGCCGAGCGGTCTGGAACGGTCGCTCACGCTGACGGGCAGCGGCACGATCACGCATACCGGCCCGTCATGGTCGTGCGGGTTCTTCGTGCGGGAGGGGTGCGAGCTCGTGATGGACGCAAAGGTGACGCGGGGATCGGACACCACGACGCTCTCCATCCTCGGCGGCGGGCGCATCCGCGTGCGGTCCACATTCCCTGGCCTCAGAGCCGGCAACACCCCTGCCTATTCGCTCGACGGCGAGGTGGTGTACGACGCGCCTTTCGACGTCTCGACAACAGTCGAATGGAAGCAGATCGGCTACTACACGCACGAGGCTCAGGGCTCGGCCAAGATCACGTTCGCCGAGGGTTGCACGGGAACGCCATACCGCGTCATGCATTCGCCGGGCGGTGGCTTCTACCCGGCGGATGCCTTCGTGCAGGACGGCGGAAGCCTGATCATGAACGACATCTACATCACGCGGCACAACCAGAACGTCCGTACGCCGTTCTCCTACACGCTCAACGGCGGATCGATCAACGCGAAATACATTGCACTCGGAACGCATTTCTCCAGCGCATGGGAGCGTTGGGGCCGCGGCGACTTCGTCATGAACGGCGGCACGCTCACGCTCAGCGAGAACTTCCAGACGGACTGCAACAACAACCATTTCTACCTCCAGGGCGGCGACATCTACCTGAAGACCGGCTTCGCACGCACGACCAATTTCCTAGCGTGGAGAAAGGAGACGAACATCGTCGAGACGTGCGTGCACCTCGGCGGCGCGCGCATCCACTCCACGGGGACATGGACATGCGCGCTCGGCGTGTCGCTGACGGGCGTGAACGGCGACGTCACCATTGACACGGCCGGCTACAACGCCACGTTCAACCACGTCGTCTCCGGCAAGGGCGGCCTGATCAAGGAAGGCGCGGGCACGCTCACGCTCGCGAAGACGAACTCCTTCACGGGCAAGATTGTCGTGGACCAGGGCGTCGTGACGATGCCCGTCGGCTCGCGTCTGGCCGGGCCGACGGAAATCGTCGTGAACAACGGCGCGGTGAACCTCCTCGGCGAGATCGCGACCGCGCCCGATTCGATCACGGTGCCGAATGCGAGCAGCCTGACGATCGGCGGCGACGTCACGGTGAAGCGGTACGTCGTGGGCGGCGTGCCGCAGGCGGACGGCACGTACACCGTGAGCGGCCATACGCTGACGGTCGCCTCGGGTCTCGCCACCGTGTGGCAGGGCGCGTCCGGCGGCAACTGGTCGGGCGCGGGCAACTGGACGGGCGACGTGCCGAACGGCGCGTCCGCCGTGGCCGACTTCGGCGCGTCCCCCACGCTTGGCGGCGGCGGGAGCGTGGTGCTCGACATGAACGTGACGCTCGGCAAGCTCGCGTTCGCGAACAACGTGACGGGCACGACGCTCACGGTCTCCGGCACGTCCACCCTCACGATGGGCAACGAAGCGGAAATTTGGGTGGGCAACGGCCAGACGCTCGTGCTGGACGCGCCGCTCTCCGTGACGCAGGGCTACCTCTGGAAGAAGGGCCCGGGGCAGCTCGTGCTCAACGGCGCGGTGGCCGGCCTGTCCAACGGCGCGGGCTACTATTTCGTGACGTTCGAAGGCGAAACGGAGGTGAACGGAACGGTGCGGAACTGTCGCCTCTGGGCCGCGAACCCCGACGGCTTCCACGAACCGCTCATCATCGTCGGCGAAAACGCGGACATCGGCTCCTACGCCTCCGTGCATCCGGCGTGGAAGCTGAACGACAGCGCCAACAACGGCCATGCCGTGCAGAACGGCGGCGTCGTGGACTGCAATCCGCCGGCCTTCGGTTTCGCCGGCCGCATGTTCGCCTTTTCCCATTTCTTCAACGGCACCGGAAGCTACACGCTGAACGGCGGCACGCTGAACCTCTACAGGGGCCACAACAATTTCCTCATTGAGTACGGCAACGGGACGTTCAATTTCCTGCAAAACGGAGGTACGTTCAACGCGTACGGGCTTTATCTCGCGAAGAGCGACGCAGGCGATACGAAGACCTCCTACACGCTGAACGGCGGCACGCTCGTGCTGCCCACGCGCATGTCCGCGAATGGCACCGGCAAGACCCACGTGTCGCTGAACGGCGGCACGGTGCGCTCCGAGACGAGTCCCGTCCTTTTCGATACGCGGATCCCGATCACGCTGGGCGGCGAGGTCACGTTCACGCAGTCCGTCGCGACGGCGGCGCTGGTGGTCTCGAACACGATCGAGGGCGACGGCACGATCCGCCAGCAGGGTCCGGGATCGCTGACGTTCGCGGGCGTGAACTACTTCACGGGGGCCGCGGCGGCGGACGGCGGCACGCTCGGATTCGGTTCCTCGACGCGTGTCACGAACTTCACGGCGACGGCCGGCGCGTTCGCGTTCGGCGCGGGCGCGGTGCCGTTCGCGGACGGGACGAAGATCGACCTCGGCGCGTCGGGCACGCTGCGGCTCGACTACTCGGGCGAGGCGACGGTGAAGGAGCTGTGGACGAACGGGCGGCAATGCCAGGCGGGCACGTACAGCGCCACGTCCGGGCACCTCGTCTCGCCGCGCATCTCCGGCACGGGCGCGCTCGTGGTTCTCGAAGGCAAGGCCAGCGGCACTCTGTTCCTCGTCCGGTAGGGAATGAAGGTCTTATGAAACAGAAAACGCCATTCGTGGTCATCGCCGCCGTCATTGGGCTTGCGGCGTACGGAGAGGTGGCGCAACCGGGGCTTGCCAGGCAGTCCCGCACGACGAGCATGAAGGACTTCACGCCGGAGCGCGCCGACGGGCGCACGGCAAAGGCCATGGCCTGGGCGCGGAAGAAGCAGGCGGACGCCGCGAAGCCTCCCGCGCATCCGTTCCTCAAGGACCGCGAATCGTTTCTGGCGTGGCAGAAGGACTACCTCGCGCGCCACTACGGCGGCTACCTGCCCTGGAAGCCGAAGGAACCTGCCGTGGAGCTCATCTCCAGCGAGAAGCGCGACGGCTACACGCTGTGCGTGTATGAGTGCCATCCCTACCCGCGCGCGGCCATCCGCGCATGGGCGCTCGTGCCGGACGGGGCAAAACGGGGCCAAACGCCTGTGGTGTTCTGTCTCCCCGGCTCCGGCGCGTCGCTTGAGGGCCTGGCGGGCGACAAGGACCCCTACTTCACGCGCTATCCGATCCGCAACCGTCAGGCGTGGTGGTACGTCAAGGCCGGCATGATCGCCGTCGCGCTTGAGAATGTCGGCACGGCGAACGGCGCGGCGGACGACATGCCGTGGTGGGCGTCGCGCGGGCGTTTCCGCGAGCTGATGCAGCAGCTTGGCTCCAGCATCACCGAACTGGTGACCCGCGAGATCGCCGTCCTCGTGGATTACTTCAAGACGCATCCGCTCGTGGACAAGTCGAAGATCGCGGTGTCAGGCATGTCGATGGGCGCGATGGAGGGCCTTTACCCGGCGCTGCTCGTCCCGGACGTCTCGGCGCTTGTCTACAACGACTTCGTCTGCGACGGCATGGCGCGCAAGCTGGCCACCACCGACCTGCCCAGCGGCCGCAGTCCAGCGGGCGGATCGAACGTCGAGGCCCTGATCGCCATGGCGCCGAAGTCGATGATCCTCAACGAGGGCGGCGCGTACAAGGGCGTCATCGAGGACATCAAGCGGGCCTACGAGCTTGCAGGGCATCCCGAGAACCTGGCGATCCACTACTATGACAAATACGCCGATCCCGCCGCGCGCACGTACGACAACGTCGACGTGCGCACGCTCACGGGGCTCACCGAGGCCGGCTTCCTGGAGGTCTGCAACTGCCACGAGTACGACCACAGCTTCCACGCCGAATCGGCGTTGCCGTGGCTACGCGGCATCTTCTTCGGAACTCCCGACGTCCCAAAGGAACTAGAGCCGGAGATCGCGCGCGCCCGGGCGGAGCGCGAACGCACGGCCGAAGAACTGTACCCCCCGGACGGCCTGACAGGACGCAAAGCCTGCGGCAAGGTGCGTCCGTTCACGGAGAAGGACTATGTTTCCGGGCGTCCGGACGGGCGCAGCACGAAGGCCTACACGTGGGCCATGCTGGAACTGCGTGACAGGATGCGGGCGAGACACGACGAGCTTCAGGGGCAGTTCAAACGCCTTGATATCCGTACGCGCGACGGCTACACCGTCGAGACCTGGGAATTCTATCCAGATGACATTCTCGTGGTGAAGACGATGTTCCTCATCCCCGACAAGGCGACGCCGTTCGTGACGCCGGTCACGGTCTGCATGGCGACGAACGAGGCGTCCGTCGAAGGTCTCGCCGGAGAGGAAGATCCGTACCGCGTCAAATGTACGCCTCTTGCGCTGAACGCCGTGCGCAGAGGCGAGATTGCCGTTGCGCTGGCGTTGCCGGGCTGCGCGAACGGCGCGCCCGACGACCTGAACGCGGCCGATTCCCGGAAACGCTACATCGCCTATCTTCAGGGCACGGACTGGACGGACGCGAAGCTCATCGAGCTTGAAAAACGCATGTGCCATGACTTCCTGAAAGGAAGGACCGACTTCGCAAAGTGACTTGCAACTCATACGGTAGAATGTGCCATAAAAGAGAATAAGGAATAAGCGATGCAGACAAGATATAAACTCGGCTTTAGTACCGTGCTGGTCGCGGCGGCGCAACTTGCCGTCGGGGGGGTGGAGGTAGGCGTGGCGAAGCCGATCGACGCCGGAAGCCGGCTCCAGGTGCTGTGGGACGACCATGTGGTGGACGCGGCGAAGACGACCGCGTCGCGCGTCGTGCACCAGCCTGAGTACGTGGGCGTGGCGATGACGCACGAGAAGCCTTGGGAGGGCGACGGGAGCGACTACCACTGCATCGTGCCGGACCGCGACGAACGCGGCGAGTTCCTGCGGATGTACTACAACGGCGTCGCCATCGGGTGCGGCTGGAAGGACGTGAAGACGCGCTTCTCCGCCGACGGCGTGCGCATCTGCTACGCCGAGAGCCGCGACGGCGGCCTCACGTGGGTCAAGCCGAACCTCGGCCTCGTCGAGTTCCGGGGATCGAAGGAAAACAACTGCATCCTGGACGGAAAGTCGTTCGGCAAGCCGTGGGACAACTTCATGGTGCTCAAGGACGAGAACCCGTCCTGTCCGCCGAACGAGCGCTACAAGGGCGTCGGTTCGCACGGTGGCGGACTCTGGTGCTTCCTGTCGGCTGACGGCATCCATTTCCGCAAAGGTTGGCAACTGGCCGTCGCCGGCGCATTCGACTCGCTCAACGTCGCCATCTGGGACAAGACGCGCGGCGAGTACCACCTCTACTTCCGCGGATTCCACAAGGTGACGGCTGACCGCAACGGCGATAACAATGTGCGCGACGTGCGCCACAGCGTGTCAAAGGACTTCAAGACATGGTCTGAACCGCGGTTCCTCGACTTCGGCGAAGGGGCGGAGGACTACGCGCTCTACACGAACGTGATCCAGCCCTACTTCCGCGAACCGTCCATCTTCGTGGGATTCCCGTCTCGCTACGTGGAACGCAAGGCGTGGACGCCGAATTACGACCGCCTCCCCTCGCCGGAGAAACGCCGGTGGCGCATGGACAAGTCGCACGGCGGCCATCCGCGCTACGGGCTCACGGTCACGGACTGCATCTTTATCTTCTCGCGCGACGGCCAACGCTTCTATCGAAATGACGAGGCTTTCATGCGTCCGGGGCCGGAAAATCCCGACAACTGGGTCTACGGCGACGGCTATCCTGCCTACCAGCTCATCAAGACACCCGCGCCGTTCGGCGGCGACGACGAGATTTCGATCTACACCTATGACCGGCATTGGAGCGGCCTGGCCGAAAACCTCAACCGCTGGCGCCTTCGCCAGGACGGATTCGTCTCGCGCCGGGGAACATACGCCGGACAGAAGCTCGAGACGAAGCCCCTTGTATTTACAGGAACGGAGATGCTCGTCAACTTCTCCACGTCCGCGCGCGGACGCATGTTCGTGACCATCCAAGAGGGGAACGGGCGCTCCATCAAGAGCATTGAGCTCTTCGGCGACAAGGTCGACAGGCCGGTGGACTTCGCCGACGGCGGCAAGGTCTCGGATTTCGCGGGAAAGCCGGTCGTGATCGCGTTCGAGCTTTCCGACGCGGACATCTATTCTTTCCGTTTTCAATAGGGCAACGATTATTCGACTTGATTTAGCGAACAGATGCAATTTCTTCTACTTCACTTGGAGAATGAATCTCTATGAAACGACTATTGATCCTGTCGGCGGCAGTTTCCCTTGCCGCTCATGGCGACGAGGCGCTCGTCAAGGGCTTCAACGGCGCGCTCGCGCCCGACGGCGCGACGCTCGCGTTCCAGCGCGACGCGGGCGCCGAAACCTGGCTCGGCCTCTACGATCTGTGCACACGCAAGACCACATGGGCCGAGAAAGGTCCTGGGCGCGCCGCATTCCCCTGTTGGACGCGCGCAGGTGAACTCCTTTATTCCTTCGGCAACGAGCTGCATACCGCCTTCGAGACGTGGCACGGCAATTTGCCGGAGGGATACGGCATTCGCCTGCGGGGCGTGGACGGCAGCGCGCGCGACGTGCTTGCGCGCGGACGATGGCGCGACTACTCGCCCAGCCTCTCCCCCGACGGGCAGACGCTCTGGTTCGTCACATCGCGTCCCCCGGCCGGCCACCCGCGCGCAAACGACTTCATCGGCAGCTGCCTTGCGCGGGCGGACATGACGCGGCGCGGGGCCGTCACGCCAACTGCGGGCGAAATTGTCTATTGCCCGAACGAGAACTGGGGGACCGGCGTCTCGCAGCCGGTCGTGTCGCCGGACGGCACGTTGCTCGCGTGGGCGGAGCTGACCACCTTCGCCCTGCCGTGGCGGATCATGGCCGCGCGCGTTGATGATCTGACGCGCTCCGCCGTTCTCACGCCCGCCGACATGGCGGCGTACGCGCCGAATTGGAGCCCGGACGGCAAGCTCCTCACGTTCACAGGCTGCCGAGGAGACGATCCGGGATGGCACGTGTACGTGATCGACCCTGCGCTCAACCGCATGCGCCGCATCTGCGCCGGCGAAAACTCGTCCTTCGCCCCTGACGGCGCGAGCCTGATCTACGACCGAGACGGCACCGTCTACCGTCGCCCGTTCGGCGCGACAGACCGTCCGGGGAGGAACGACCTCGTCGCGAAGACGGCAGAGGCGCATCCGTGGACGGATGCGGAAAAGGTTCTCTACGCGGGCACGAACTTCGCGCGCGCGGCGCAGATTCCCCTTCCCGCATCCTGCGCGTTCGGCGACGACCAGACGTTCTTTATCCGCGCGAAGGTCGACTGGGACGGCGACGCCTCGCGCTTCCAGACGATCGTGTTCGGCGGGTACGCCGAACACGCCCTCGGCTTCCAGCTCTACTTCGCGCTGAACGGCCGGCCGCACGTAGGCACGCGCGACGCGACCGGACGGCACGTGTGCCTGCACACGCGCGAGCCGCTTGCAAAGGCCGGCGAGCGCACAATCACCGGAATACGGTCGAAAGGACGCCTCTGGTTGAGCGTGGACGACGCCGAGCCGATCTGCGCCGAGTTCGGGGGCGGTCTGATCGCCCTTGACCATCCGCAGAAAATGGCCGTCGGCAACGGCCTTCTGCCTAAATCGCGCCTGTTGTCGCTTGAAGTCGGCCGCGGCTGGCCTGCGAACGTGCCGACGCCAAGGAGTGGGGGATTGAACGACTGGAGGAACCTGAAATGAGAAAAATCCGCCTGCTTTGCCTTGCCGCCGTGTGCGGCCACGCCATGTCCGCCGCCACGCCTTTTGAGGTGGTTGCGCTCGTCGATTCGCTCGACTTCGCGAACGTGTACGATATCGAGACCGCCACCGGTACGGTGCAAACGCTCGAACATGTGCTGCTCACGCATCCGTCCACCGTGCTGTGGCGCGACAAGGGCGGTTCGCTCATGCGCTATCCGAGCGTGGAGGAGGCCTCGCCCGTGGGCGAAACCCCGCTCGACAAGCGGAAACTCCCGCGCTTGAGCGTGTACGGGAACCTGCGACTGGAACGCGCCGAGCCGGACGCCTTCGGGATCGTGCGCGACGTGTGCGCACGGCGCGGACTTGTCTACGGCATCCACACGACGTGGGAGGAGAACCACTGGCTCGCGTACACGGAGTCCAACTGGAACGTCGCGCACCCGCAGTACATGTGCCGTACGCGCGGGGGCGGTCCGCGCCTCGCCACGGCGTCGCTCGCATGGCCGGAAGTACGCGCGCACAAGCTGCGTCTCGTTGACGAGCGCCTCGCGCTCAAGCCGCAGGTTGTGTTTCTC
The DNA here is from genome assembly GCA_946543025.1 of uncultured Verrucomicrobiota bacterium. Taxonomy (GTDB): domain Bacteria; phylum Verrucomicrobiota; class Kiritimatiellia; order RFP12; family UBA1067; genus RUG572. The sequence continues at coordinate 706 of CAMNLN010000099.1, read as the reverse complement.
GACCTCCACCGCAACGGCGGATGGCATCCGGGCATGGAGTACGTGAAGCCCGTGATCGACCGCTGGCGCGCGAAGCACGGCTGCGAGCCGCCTTCAGACCCTCGCGACCCGCGCTGGCTCGCGCTCGTGTCGGAGGACGTGATGGCCTACCTGCGCGCGTTCGCCGCAAAATGCCATGCGGCGGGCGTGGAATTCCACCTCGGATTCAAGCGGCTCGACCTGAAGGACGAGGCCCTCTGGCGCGAGTATGCGATCGACTGGAAGGCGCTCGCGGCTGACGGCACGCTGGACGCCGTCGTGCTGATGGACTTGGCGTACGACCCCAAGCGCGCGTACGAATCCACGCGCGAGATCCTCTCCTACGCCAGGGCGAAGTGCGGCAAGGCGCGTCTTTACTTCCACTGCAGCACCTATGCGATGCCCAACGGCATACCCGGATACGTGAAGGCGACCAAGAAGTCGGACGCCGCCGTGGCGTGCGACCTTCTGCGCATCGCGAAGGAAACGGGGTGCGCCGGCGCCTACCTCGAGTGCGTCGACTACCGCAACTACCCGCCGGACGTGTGCGATGCGCTTGCGAACGCGCGCAAAGGCGTGTTTCCTCGCGAGCCGGTGCGTCCGCCCGCAACCGGCGTATCCGTCGCGCTCGAACTGCCGCCCGGGCCGAACAACCCGCGCAACAGCGAGGGCGCGTTCATGCCGCTCA
>CAMNLN010000098.1 GCA_946543025.1 uncultured Verrucomicrobiota bacterium | reverse complement strand
CACCCAAGAGAACGCGCGCGGCTGCGCGCCCTCGCCGCTCCCGGCGACAGGCGAGACGGTCAGCCGGTATTTCTCCGAATGGCTTCCGCTGTGGTCGCCGAAAAAGAACGGTACGGAGACTCGGCTATTCGACAGGCCCCCGTCCGTCGCGTCCGCAGGGTCACTGCCCTGTCCAACCTCCACGCCGTCGCTTACGCAGTCCCCGTCCGTGTCCTGTCCATCAGGGACACCGTCGTTGTTCTCGTCCGCGCCGCGTGGGTTCGTTCCCCATTCGCACTCCTGGGCGTTCGTGAGGCCGTCGCCGTCGGGATCGACGGACGCGTCGTCATCCGTCTGTTCCGTATCGGCATTGTGGACAGTCGGGTCGAACCCGTGCAGGTGTTCCCATCCGTCGTCCATTCCGTCTCCGTCCGTGTCCGGCTGGCAGGGATCGGTCCCGAGCGCCGCCTCCACGCCGTCCTCCAGCCCGTCGTCGTCCGTGTCCGCACGGAGCGGGTCCGACCCAAAGGCGCCTGGCACGAAGTAGACGCCAAGCCCGCTCCGCACCGCGCCCGCGCGCCGGAAGGAGTAGGAACGTCTGAACCCAACTTCGGGCGGACAGACGCCGATCGACGCCGTCGCGCCGGTTGCGTTCGCGCCAACGTCGCCGTAGTTGAAGTCGATTCCCATATCTGGACCGGTCGGATATCCGGGGAGAAACGTGTTGTACGGTATCCACGCCTGGAACGACAGGCGGTTCGCCGCCGTGTCCGGCCGTCCGGCGATCAGCATGTCAAGGTACTCGACGCAGAGATAGCCGTAATTATATCCAGGATCAATCTCGTAGACGAGGATGCGCGACTGCGCCCCGAATGCCAGCGGCGCCCAATAGGGGGCCAGCATCAGCGCCGGGTATGCGACGGCAGGACTTGCCATCTCCAGGTTACAGTTCGGGAGCGTTGCCGACCATGACCAGAAATTCGTGTCCTGGTGGAGCAAAACGACACCGTCGCGCGACACGGACACGGACCGATACATCCTGCCGTACTGCCGGATCGGCTGCGAAGGGATGTAGCGGTTTGTGATCCCCGACTGGCCAGTGTATTCCACCATGTTCTCACATGTGTTTCCAAGGACTGACGCAGGAATCCAGCTGGGGCCGTAGAACTCGACTCGCGTCAGCTCGTCCCCGTCGGCGATGCCGTCGCCGTCGGAATCCGCATCGTGTGGATCGAGCCCGCGCGCCGCCTCCTCTGCGTCCGCGAGGCCGTCCTCGTCCGAGTCGAGCAAGGCGGCCAGCCTGAAGAACGCGTGGCTTTCGTCGGGCAGGGCGGCGGACGGTATCTCGACGGAAACATTCGTCTCGGCGGGCGAAACGCCGAGCGAGCTGACGTATGTCCAGATGTTCGACTCGATGGCCTGACAGGCGTACAGACCGAGCAATCCGCCCGGCACCGAGAAGCCCTCCGACCAGGCGGCCGAGAGCCACACGGACGTTGGCGTGAGCGAGATGTCAGTGAAATACGGGGCCAGATCGTCTGAGCGAAGGTCGCCGATTGCCTCGCTTCGGGGAAAGGACGCGCCCGTCCGGGCGAACCGTCCGTTGTCCCTCCGCGCTTCGCTACAGTCGGCAGCAGGCCGAGCGCAAACGCGAGCAGCGCAGAGCCCGTCGTCGAGACGAGCCGCCGCCGGGCGCACACCTTTGCCGTCCACTCGCGCAAAACAGCCAACAGGCAAGACGCAACACACGCCGTAATCGCAATAATGCTCACGATTACAAGAACATCTATTGCCTCTCTCAACATCCAACCGCACCATTCACCTTCAACACAACCATTCACCCCTCGTTCCGCAGAGCGGGATCGAGGATGTCGCGCAGCTCGTCGGCAAGGTGGTTGAACACGAGGACGAGCGCGAAGATCGCGAGCGTCACGAACGTCATCTCCCACCACACGCCCTGCCACAGGCGCAGGCGCGCGTTGTTGATCATCACGCCCCAGCTCGGCTCGCCCTGCACGCCGATGCCGAGAAAGGAGATGAACACCTCCGTGGACACCGCCCCGGGGAACCGCACGGAGAACTGGATGAGGATGATGTGCGCCACGTTCGGCAGGACGTGCCGGAACATGATGCGCGCGTGCGAATAGCCCAGGACGCGCGCCGCCTGCACGTAGGCGCGGTCACGATGCTTGATCACCTCGGCGCGGATGGTCCGGCACACGCCCACCCACGTGGTGAGGCCGATGCCGAGCCAGATGCCCAGCAACCCCTGCCCCACCACAAGCGAGATCGCAAGGATGAAGAGCAATCCCGGCATGGAGGCCACGGTGGCGCAGAGCCACACCACCACGGAGTCCGTCTTGCCGCCGAAGTAGCCGCCGAGAAGCCCCAGCAGCACACCGATCGGGATGGCGATGAGCGAGGTGACGATCCCCACCTGGAACGAGATGCGCGCGCCCTGCACAAGCCGCTGCGCCACGTCGCGCCCCAGGTTGTCGGTCCCCATCGGGTGCGCCCACGACGGCGGCTGGTAACGCAGCTCCTCGTGGACCATGTTGTAGGCCGGCGTCACGTCGCGCATCTTCGCCACGCGGTACTGCACCTCGCCGTACAGCGCCACCAGGAAGTACGCCGCGATCACCACGAGGCACAACTTTCCGCCAAGGCGCAACCTGTTCCAGATCGTCCTCATCCCAACCTCACTCTCGGATCAAGCCACGCATAGGCGAGGTCGGTGACAAGATTGACGACCTGGTAGAGCAGCGCGCCCAGCACCACCACGGCGCGCACCACCGCCAGGTCCGCCGAATGGATCGCGTTGAGCGACACGCTGCCGAGCCCCGGAATGCCGAAGAACGACTCCAGCATCAGCGAGCCGGTGAAAAGGTAGGGAATCGAGAGCGACACGTACGTGACGATCGGGATGAGCGAGTTGCGCAGCACGTGCCTCACGAGAATCTGCGGCCCCGAAAGCCCTTTCGCGCGCGCCGTGCGCACGTACGGCTTGTAGATCTCGTCGAGGACCGCGGTCCGGAAGAACCGCACGTCCACGCCCAGCGAGCTGAGCATGCCGATCAGCACAGGCAGCACGAGATAGAACGCGCTCTCGTAGCCCCAGATGGGAAAGAGCCGCCACTTGTAGGCGAGGACGAACTGCCCCGCCAGGACCCACACCACATAGTTGACGCTCATCAGGATCGTCGAACCGAACAGCACCGCGCGATCCGCCGCGCCGCCCCGGAACGCCGCGCACAGAAGCGCAAGCGCCAGCCCCGCGAACGTGCCGCCCACGAGCATCGGCACCGTCAGAGAGAGCGACGGCCCCACGCCGCGCTTCAGCACGTCGATCACCGGCTCGCGCCGCTCGGTGGACTCGCCGAAGTCGCCGTGCGCGAGGTCGACGACGAAGCGGCAGAACTGCGAGTCCCACAGCGGCTTTTCCTTCTCCATGTTCACGAGCAGCGGCTTGTCGAACCCGTGCCGGTGGTTGAACGCGGCGATGGCCTCCTTCGTGGCGTTCTTGCCCAGCACCACCTCGGCGGACGAGCCGCCCACCACGTTGAAGAGCACAAAAGTCAGCACGATGATCCCGAACGTCGTCGGAATCACCTCGAAAAGCCGTCTGGCGATATAGCGAAACACGCCCTTATTCTACCACAAATCGTCCCCGTCCTGTGGTATAATGTTCACGCACCGACAACCACAAGGGAGACACCCATGAAGCGCGAAACGAAAAAAGACACCACACGTGCGATCAAGCGGCGCACGTTCATCAAGACCGGCGCGGCCGCAGTCGCCAGCGCGGCAGCGCTGCCGAGGGCCGCGAAGGCGGCCGAGCCGAAGGCGACGGTCGTGGTCGTCCACGGCACCGACATTCCGAAGATGATCGAAGCCGGCATGGCGAAGATGGGCGGCTGGGACAAGTTCTTCAAGCCCGGCGGCAAGGTGGCCCTCAAGCCGAACCTCGCCTGGAACTCCACGCCCGAGCAGGGCGGCAACACGCACCCGGACATCCTCCGCGCCGTCATCCTCGCCGCCGAGGCGCGCAAGGTGAAGCAGGTCACCATCCCCGAAAACACCTGCCAGCCCGAGAAGAAGACTTTCGAGGCGAGCGGCGCGCTCGAGGCGCTCAAGGGCACCTCCGCGAAGCTCTACCGCCCGCGGCCCTCGGAATACAAGGCCGTCTCCGTGCCCAAGGGCAAGGTCTGCCAGGAGGCCAAGGTTTCGCGCGACCTCTTGGAGGCGGACTGCCTCGTGAACATGCCCGTCGCCAAGCATCACGGCGGCGCCACGCTCTCGCTCTCGATGAAGAACTGGATGGGTGCGGTCGACAACAACACGCGCCGCGCCTGGCACCGCAACGGCCTCCACCAGTGCATCGCGGACTTCAGCACCTTCCTCAAGCCGCACCTTATCGTGATCGATGCCACGCGCATCATGCTGGACCACGGCCCGCAGGGGCCCGGCAAGCTGGCGCATCCGCACGAGATCATCTTCGCGACCGATCCCGTCGCCGCCGACACCTACGCCGCCACGCTCTTCGGCAAGAAGCCGAAGGACGTGCTGCACATCGAACTGGCGGCGAAACTCGGCGTCGGGTGCGCCGACATCGACAAGATCAAGGTCGAGCGCGTCGAGGCCTAGGAGATCGCCATGAAGTGGCTGCGCCGCAACGTCTGGCGTCTCCTAATCGCGCTGGGCACCGCCGCCCTTGCGCTGGGCTACGTGCCCGAGGCATGTCCGGAGCTCGGCTCGGTCCTTCCGCGCCTCAGCCCGATCCTGAGCCTCTTCGGCGCGCTCGCCGCGCGCGCGTGGCTCGGCTGGCTGATGCTGCTGGGCATCCCCCTCCTCATACTCGCCTTTTTCAAGGGACGCTTCTTCTGCTGGCACCTCTGTCCGATGGGATTCGTCTCGGAGGCGGCGGGCAAGCTGAACCCGTGGGGCAAGGGGCTCGTCAAGCGCGTGCCTGCGATCAACAAGGCGCTCACGCTCGTGATCGCCGTGACGGCGACCTGCGGCTATCCGCTCCTGATCTGGCTCGATCCGCTCTGCATCTTCAACGGCTTCTTCGCCGTCTGGCGCGAGCCGTTCACATGGGCCGCCGCCGTCACGGGCATCGGGTTCGTCACGATCGTCGTGCTAAGCATCTGCATCCCGAACGTCTGGTGCCACAGGGTCTGTCCCCTCGGCGGACTCCAGGAGTCCGTCATGCTCCTCGCGCGCCGTCTCCGTCCGCCGAAGGCCGACGCGCCGCCGCCATCGACGCTCTCGGCCGCCGCCGCGACGCGCCGGACCGTACTGGCGGCCATTCCGGCCGCCGCCGCAGGACTCGTCGTCAAGCGCGCGCTCGGCCCCACCGGACGCAAGGCGCTTCGCCCGCCGGGTGCGAACCTCGACCGCTTCACCGCGCTCTGCGCCCGTTGCGGCAACTGCATGCGGGCCTGTCCCTACCAGCTGATCCAGCCCGACCTTGGGGAAAGCGGGATCGACGGACTCTTCACGCCCAAGCTCGTCCTACGCAGCCGCAACCTGGACCAGGAGCAGTACTGCTTCCAGGATTGCGTCGCCTGCACGAAGGTCTGCCCCACCGGCGCGCTGCGCCCGCTCAAGGTGGAGGAGAAGCACGCGCGCCCGATCGGCCTCGCGGTGATCGACCTCAAGAAATGCCTCGCGTGGGAGAAGAAGGAATATTGCGCCGTCTGCGACGAGTACTGCCCCTACAAGGCCGTCAAGCTGGTGGAACGCAACGGCGTGAACTGCCCGATCGTGGACGCGACCAAGTGCCGCGGCTGCGGCGCGTGCGAAAGCAACTGCCCCGCCGACCCCATCGCCATCGTCGTCAAGCCGATCTGACGGAACAGCCGCGTCGCCAATGCCCCCGACGGTTTCAAGCGGGAAACGCGGTTTGCCGGGCGGCTTATCTCCCGCCAAGCCGTGTGCGGAAGACATATTCCTCGCCGGTCTTGAACGCCGCGCGCGTCGCATCCCCGTCCAGGAACGCATGGCGCAGCGCGTCGCTTCCGTCCGGCTTCCACGCCTGAAAGAGCAGCCGCGGCGGCATGTCGGACACGGGCTTCCCGTACGCCTTCACGCGCACCTCCACGTCGAAGCCCGAATCGTCGCGGAACACGTAGCCGACGGCGAACTCGATTCGGTTGCGCAGCTGTCCGAACCGATGCGCATCGCGCAGAAAACCCTTAAATGAAAGTCGCAACGTACCGTCCGCCTCGCGCGCAAACATCTTCTCCGCCTCGATCTCGTCGCGCGAGGAATACCGCGTGCGCTCCTTCTCGTCGCCCTTCTTCACGAAGCCGTGGTCGGTGTAGACGTAGGCGTCGCGGACAATCTCGTTCCACTGTCCTTTCGCGTCCTTCCGCCAGACGCCCGCGATCGACCCTGTCCGGCACAGCCGCACGCGCAACGCCCCCGTCTCGAACATCCATCCGCCCGCGACGACCGCAAGACGGCCGTCGCCCGTGCCGAGTCCCGTGGGAATCTGCGGAATCTCCTTCAGCGCCACCGGCGTCTCGGGCTCGGTAGCGATATGGAACCCAGGCTTCCCGTCCTTCGTATCAAGCAGCTTCACGCGCACGCCGGCCGGCGGATGCCACGCGTAGACCTTGCCGCCCTCCGCATATCCTACCGACGCCGTCTCCTCCGTGAAGCCGAATGGCGCGAGCGCCGAGTCGAAGAAGCACGGGCCGCCCTGCGGCAGACGATAGATCGAGCCCGGGCCTTCCGTTCCCGCGAAGTGGGGATGGCGCACGTAGAACGGACTCACGAACGTGCCCTCCGCCGTGCGGGCGAACCAGACCTTGCCCGTCGGCGCGACGGGTTCCGGCAGCATCGGCACGGCCTTCCCGTCACGATAGACCGCGTAGCCGAAGGCGGGCAGCTCAATCGGGAACGACGCGCCCCCGCGCACGCCGACCATGCCCGAAACGGGATAGGCGTTGAAGTTGACGGCCGGCACCACCTCGCCGGGTCCCTTCAGGAGACACGTCCAGACGCCGGGCGGCGCCGTGGTCGCAAGATAGTCCGGCGTTCCGCGCCTCAGTTCCGGCACGCGCCGCCGCAGGTCGAAGATGCGCCGGTATGCGAACACGTGGCCGTCCTCCTGCTCCTGGTAGACGAGCGGAATGCCGGGGATGAACGAGATGAACGCCTGGCACGCCTCCGAGGCGGCGCTCCCTAGCCAGAGCGCGATGCGCATCTTGTCGTGGTTCTCGAGGTAGCGCATGCGCACAAGGTCGGGGATCGATGCGTAGTGCTGCTCGTGCAGCCAGCGCGAGAGGCGCGGCACGAGGACATGCACGTCCTCGTCGCGGAAACGGGAGAAGATGGCGCCGAGCGAAAAGTCGTAGATCGCGTCCGACACCGCGCCGAACTGGTTCTCCCCCACTTCGGCGAGGTTGGCGGAGTCCTGCCGAACGCCCTTCACGGCCGCGCGCAGGGCGCGCTGCATCGCGAAGCCGCCCTGCGAAACCGAGAGGCTGGCGCGCGCGTAGGGGACGTCCTCGGCCCAGCTTGGGATCTTGCTCCCGCTCACGGCGTCGATGCGGAAGCCGTCGAGGGCGTATGTGCGCGTGTAGAACGCCACCACCTTCGCCATGTAGTCGATCCAGCCGGGATGGAGGAAATCGAAGCACCAGTAGTTCAGCGACTCGCCCTTCTCCGTGCGCACGAGCCACTCGGGATGCTCCTTCGCGCGCTGGAACTTGTCGCTACCGCCGTGCGGCACGCAGTCCTGCCACACCTTCATCCCGAGCGCATGCGCCTTCGCCGTGAACGCCTTGTAGTCGTCCGGCGTGCCGATGCCGTCCTGGAGGCGGTAGTAGTCGTCCGGCCAGTAGATGCCGCGGCTTTCGAGGGGCAGCAGCCACACCGAATTGCAGCCGAGCGCGGCCATGTCGGGGAGACGCTCCGTCGCGCGCGTGAAGCCGCCCCAGTCCTTACAGCCGCTGCCGATCGTACCGCCCGGATGGAGCGAGTAGAGGATCATGTCCTTCAGCCAGTCCGGACGATCCGCCGGCGGCACCTGCCTGACGAGGCGAAACCACCGGTGCAGCCCGCGCAGCGCGTCCTCGCGCGTACCTTTGCCGAAAACGATCCACGCGTCGCCGATCTTCTGCGGCTGCCCCTTGCGGACATGCCCGCACGTCTTGAAAGCGTACTCCGCCGTCACGCCGCCTTCCGCGTCCAGGCGAAGGCGGTTCACGGCGTTATCGGCATACGGCACGAGCGTGTTCACCGCCCATGTCACCGACACTCCCCTGCCGTTGTCGGCAAACCCGAGGTAGGGATTCCGCCAGGAATGATACATCGTCCCGTCCTTGAAATCACGGGCCGAAACGTCGAGGCCGGGCATCTCGCCGGGCATAGAGAAGCCCCCCTCCTTCCCGCAGTCGAACCGCATCCCCTGCACGCGGAACGAACGGATCTTCCCGGGCACGGGATCGAGCCACTCGATCTCGTACCACATGCGCACCGCGTCGTCGGCCGGGCGCAGCTCCACGTTCGCGTCGATCCGCCACGAACCGTGGAATATCCTTCCCCTGAACAGTCCCGCGCCCACGCGCTCTACCGGCCCTGCGTAATGCGGCGTCTTGACCTTCGAGACCCAGTTGGTGTCCTCCTGGATCTCGTAGTTCAGCACCCGCGGCGAGCGTGCCAGCACGGCCGTCCCGTTCCGCGAAATGGACACGGGCCAGCCGTTCTTGAACGTGACGCCCAGGTTCCCTTCCACGAACGAGATCTCCCCCGTGCCCGCGAACAGCGTAGCGGCCGCCAGCACGGCAGCCATGGCGAGAGCAGCTCTCATGCGCAACACGCCTCAAGAATGCGCGTGACGTCGGCTTCCGCGAGCGGCTTGAAGGTACCGAGCGTGTTGCCCTTCAGACCCAGCTTGGCGACGAGCGCGGGGATGTCTTCCTTTTTCGCGCCAAGTTCCTCGAAGGAGAGCGGCATGCCGAGGTCGCGCAACCACGCGCGATAGCGGCGGATGCCCTCGGCGGCCATCGCGGCAGGCTCCCCCTCCGGGACGCCGAACACCTTCGCCGCGAACCGCGCGAAGCGAGGAATGTCGGCATCCTTCACGTAGTCCATCCACGCGGGCATCACCACGGCGAGCCCCGCGCCGTGCGCGCACCCGTAGAGCGCCGAAAGCTCGTGCTCGATGCCGTGGCTGGCCCAGTCCTGCGCACGGCCCGCGCCGCAGACGTTGTTGTGCGCGAGCGTGCCGGCCCACATCAGGTCGGCGCGCGCCGCGTAGTCGCGCGGGGCGGACATCGCCGTGCGGCTCGCCGCCACGACCGTCCGCATGATCCCTTCGCACAGCTCGTCCGAGACGGCGACGTCACGCGTGGGCGTGAAGTAGCGCTCGACCACGTGCGCGAACATGTCCGTCGCGCCGCACGCCGTCTGGTACGCGGGAAGCGTGAACGTGAACTCGGGGTTGAGGACGGAGAACGCCGGACGGAGCGCGTCGCCTGTCGCGCCGCGCTTGAGCATGTCGGGCTCGAGCGTGATGATGCTGTTGCCGGATCCCTCGCTCCCGGCGGCCGCGATCGTCAGCACCGTGCCGATGGGCAGCGCGGCGGGGACGGGCGTCGGACGCTTCACGTCCTTGCCGAAGTAGAAGTCGGCGAAGTCGCCGTCGTAGAGTGTGCCGAACGCGATGGCCTTCGCGGAATCGATCACGCTGCCGCCGCCCACGGCCAGGACGAAGTCGACCTTCTCGCGGCGGCAGAGCGCGATTCCCTCGCGCACGAGCCCGCTGCGCGGATTCGGCCGCACGCCGCCGAGCGGCACGTAGGCCACGCCGGCCGCCTCCAGCGAGGCTGTCACCTTGCCGTAGATGCCGTTGGCCTTCACGCTGCCGCCGCCGAAGTGCAACAGCGCCTTCGTGCCGCCGTGCCTACGCACCAGCGCGCCTGTCTTTTCCTCCGCGCCGCGCCCGAACACGAAGCGCGTCGGCGAATAGAACTCGAAATTGTCCATGCCAACCTCCGCCACGCCTGCCGGGCCTACAGCCCGACCTTGCCCTTCATGATCGCGCCCATGCCGCCCGCGGCGTCCGCGCCATGATGGGAGATGGCGTTGAGGTTGGGATAGTCCGTCACGCCCACCCAGCCGCACTTCACTCCCAGGAAACCGTACAGCCACAGGCCGCCGAGAACCAGCACCGCGAGGGCGACCAGCGTCGGCAGAATCCGCTTGAACAGCAATTTCGCAAACATGTCGTCAGCTCCTTCTTGCCTTCGCTATGTTTTACCGCGGCTTCTTCGGCGGCGGCGCCGGCGGGCGATGGGACGCCTTGCGTGCGGCGGGCGGCGGCGCGTGGTGCGGCGCCTTCCTGTGCGCGACGGGCGGCGGCGGACGATGGTACTCGTAACGCGCACCCCTGTCGGGATGATGGTGGTGATGACCGTGCCGGCACCCCGAAAACACGAGCGCCACGGCAAGCGCCGACGCAAAGATAATCATCTGTCTCATTTCGCGATTCCTTTCTGTGCCGCCATTATAGCATATTCTCCCGTTCCGTACATTCGTCATCCGTCCCGGTTCGTCAAGTGGAACGTGCACCCGGTAGCTGACGCTTGGCTTTTTGGTTCGTCAAATACTGGACACTCCG